>RFPX01000018.1 GCA_009925955.1 Betaproteobacteria bacterium | reverse complement strand
AAGGGCCAACCCCGTGTGGGAGTTGGCCCTTTTGATGTCCAGATTCGGAACATGTTGGCGCGGCTGGCAGGATTCGAACCCACGACCCCTTGGTTCGTAGCCAAGTACTCTATCCAACTGAGCTACAGCCGCCGAGCCTCACATCATAGCACAGGGTTCAATCCAGCTCGGCAGCCTGGCGGAAACAGTGCTGGGCGGTTTGGGCATCATCCTTGTTGAGGGCCAGCTGCGCCAAGCGACACCAGGCGTCGCGGCGAACCTCCACGGGCAGTTCGCCGCGCACGGTTTGCTCCAACAGCGGCTGCGCCTTGCCCCACAGTTGGCGCTCGGCGTACACCGCCGCCGCCAAGGCCTGCACCATGGGCTCACGAGGGTGTGCCGCAGCCAGAGCCTCCACCGAGGCCAGCCACTCGGGCTCAATCCCCTTGACCACGCGCCAGACGCTGTGGGCCAACAGGCGCCGCTGCTCGGCCTCTAGTGCCGAAGCGCTGTCCCAGGCCAGGCGCAGCACCCGGCGTGCCCAGGCCGCATCGCCCAATGAAGCGGCTCGGCGCACCGCGTGCGCCAACACGGCTGCGTCTTGGCGGTCTTCACGCTCCAGCTCCAACCACCGGCGCTGCAAGCCCTCGCCATCACGCGCGGTGTCCAGTACGGCCATGGCCAAGCTGCGCGCCAGGCTCTTGGCCGCATCGGGCTTGAAGGCTTGGTGCTTGGCCAGCTGGCGCACCGCCTTGAGGGCTTCACCGGGCTGATGGGCCATGCGGTGGGCCTGCATCCTCAGCCGCTGCGCCTGAATGCGGCGCGCGGCACCCGGTGGCAGCTGCGCCAGGTGTGCCAAGGCAGCCGGTGCGTCATGGTCGTCCAACGCCCATTCGGCCCGCAACAGTGCCAGGCCCTCGGCTGCCGACGGGGCCCGCGCATGGGCGTCGCCAGGGTCACCGGAGGCGGTGGCGCTGTCCATGCAGGCTTGGGCCAATCGGGCCTGCTCGTCGCGCCCCGCGCGGTCTTGTAGACGGTGCATCGACATGGCGGCCAACAGGTGGTTGATGGCCTGCGTCTCGGCCTTGCTGCCTTGCTCGGTGAGGTCCTGCACCAGGTCTTGCGCACGGCGGGCAGCCTTCACGGCACGCGTGTAGCGCGCGGCGAAGAGCTCCAGCAACGCTTGGCGCTGCGCCGACTGCAGGGCCAGCTCACGCCGCTCGGTGCGCCAGGCCTTGGCCCGGGCGGGCAGGCCCATCAGCCAACGTGTCAAGCGCACGCTCGAAGACAGACCAATGAAGGCGCCCAAGAGGGCCAGGATGAAGAAATTCAGCGAGAGGTCCAGCCGCCAGCCGCGCCAGTAGAACGAGGCCAAGCCATCGTTGGCGCCCAGCGTCATGGCCGCCACCACGGCCACCACAAACAGCAAGACCAACCACACCACGAGCTTCATGCGACGGCCCGCATCAACGCAGGGTGTTCACCGCGGCCAGGGCCGCCAGGGTTTCATCTGGGCGCGGCAGGGTGACCTGGCGCGAGAGTTGGCCCACCTGGCGCAAGAGTTCCAACGTGGATCCCACGCGGCGCGAAGAGGGGTCGAAGTAGCGCTCCAGCGTGCGCTGAGCATCCTGCAAGTCCGACTGCGCCACATCGAACTGACGCGACAGCAAGGCCAGGCGCGCGTTGAGCAAACGCAGCTTCAGGTTTTCACGCAGAAAGTACTGCTGCTCCGGGGATGACAAGGCCGCCTCGGGGTTGTCGATGCGGGTGATGCGCACGAGGCTGCGCAGCTCGCCCCAGGCTGCGGACAGGCCCTTGAGGCTCCATTGCGTGGCCTCACGCAGCACCTGCTCCCAGGGCTGGGTGTGGGCGGCTGAACCGGGGTTGGCCGGCTTGGCGGCCGGGGCCTGCGGTGCGCTGGCGCTGTCGGTGGGTGCCGTCGGGCTGGGGGCTGCGGCCGTGCCCGGGCGGGCCATGGCCGTCATCGGCAGGTCGTCGACTTGTCGGGTGACTTCGTCGATCCGAATGACCAGGGTGGCCACATCCACTTGCGAGGCCGCCCGCACGCGCTCAAGGTCGCGCAGCACCGCGCGCCGTACGCGCTCCAGCCGGGGCTGGTTGTGGCGCGCCAGCCGCTCATCGGCTTGGCGCAAGGATGCCACCAACGGCTCCAGGGACCCCGTGAGGGCCGCCTGCTGCTGTGAAATGCGCAGGGCTGACTCGATGTCGGCCAACAGGTTCTCATCGCGCGAACGGGTGAGCGACTGAATCAGTTCATCGAGCTGGTTGCGCTGAACGGTGGCTTCGGCCACACGGGCCTCCAGCAAGGCCATGCGCGCAGCCGAGTCGCGTGCCGTGTCTTGCGACTGCCGGGCCAGCACCAAGGCTTCTCCCGATTCGCTTTGAGACTGCTGCTGCCGCGCCACGAGCTGTTGCTCCAAGAGCCGCACCCGCTGCTGCGTCATCCAGGCCAGAGCCAGGGACAGCACCACCGCAAGGCCCACGGCCAGCGCCACCCACAGCCACCACCGCGGCCACTGCACCCGTGCACGCAGGCCCTCGGTCTGAACGGCAGGCTCTGCGTGAGGGGCGGCGGAATCAGGGGTTTGCGGGTCAGGTGTCACGGTGCTGGTCATTGTATGCAGCCACCACCGAGCACAAGTCGGCGCGGCACGGCACCACCTGCGAAAAACCCAGCGCGCGCGCCTGCTCCACGATGCGCTCATGGGTGGCCAGGCCGCGCGCCTGGGCTGCCCAGCCCGCGCGAAGGGCTTCGGGTGCGTGGGCCTGCACCAGCGGGGCCAGGTGTTCCAAGGCCTCGCTGCTGGACCACAGCCACAGGGCCTGCTGAGGATGGGCCACGGCCCAACGCAAGTGCTGCACCTCCGGCTCCTGCAGCACCGGTGCACCCCGGCGGTAGGCCACCACCGTGTGCACGCGCGCGCCGGCTTGCTGCCAACGCTGGATCAACCACTCACGTCCGCCCTCGCCGCGCACCACCAGGACATCCTGCCCCGCCCATTCCTGGGTGGCCAAGGCGGGCCACAAGGACTCGGAGTCGAACTGCGGCGCATCGGCCGGGGGCTGCACGATCTGCGATGCGGCCAAGCCTCGGGCCTCCAAAGCAGCGGCCGTGCCTGGTCCAGGCGCCACGGCCCAGGTGTGGGCGGGCCAGGAGCGGGGCTTGCCCGTGCCGGCCGTCGCCGCCGAAGTTGACGCGGCATCGAAGAAGCCCGACACCGCGTTCGGGCTGACGAACATCACCGCGCGGCAGCGGGGCAGTTGGGCCCAGGCCTGTTCCAAGGCCATCCGGTCGGTTTCAGAGTCGGCCGCTGCAATCCCCAGCAGGGGCACTGCGGCGGCGGGCACGCCAGCGGCCTGCAGCCGCGACACCCAATCCCGGGCCTGTTCGCGCGGCCGAGTGACCAGCAGCATGGCCTTGGGCGTCAGCCCCCGTGTGCAGCGGCTTGCAGGTAGGCGCGGCCACCCTGCTCTACCAGGGCTTGAGCAGCCTGGTTGCCCAGAGCCTCGGCCTCTTGGGCTTCGTTCACCGCGCGTTGCAGGACCACGCGCAGCAAGGGTGCTGCAGGATCACCGGGGTGGCCCAAGGCGGCGCTGAGCTGGAGCTGCTCGCCCACCCAACGGCCATGGGCGGCCAGCGGCATGCTGCAACTGCCACCCAGCGCGCGCGAGACTGCACGCTCAGCATGCACGGCCAGCCAGGTGGGCCGGTGCACCAGTTGTTGCAACACGGCACCCAAGGGCGCGTCGTCGTCTCGAATCTCCAGGCCCAAGGCGCCCTGACCCGCAGCCGGCAGCATGGCCTCGGTGTCAAACACATCGCGGATGCGCGAAGCCAGGCCCAGGCGTTTGAGGCCCGCAGCGGCCAGCACAATGGCGTCGTACTGGCCCTCATCGAGCTTGCGAAGCCGGGTGTCGAGGTTGCCACGCAGCGGCTCGATGCGCAGGTCGGGCCGCAAGGCGCGCAGCATGACCACGCGGCGCAGGCTGGAGGTGCCCACACAGGCCCCTTGCGGCAGGCTGTGCAGGTTTTCGTAGCGCGGGCTCACGAAAGCGTCGCGCGGGTCTTCACGCTCCATCACGGCGGCCAAGGCAAACCCCGCGGGCAGGTCCATGGGCACATCCTTGAGGGAATGCACCGCCAGGTCGGCGCGCCGCTCCTGCAGGGCGGTCTCGAGTTCCTTGACGAACAGGCCCTTGCCGCCCACCTTGCTCAGGGCACGGTCCAGGATTTGGTCGCCCTGGGTGGTCATCCCCAGCAAGGACACGCGCAGGCCAAAACGCGACTGCAGCAAGGCCTGTACATGCTCGGCCTGCCACATCGCCAGTCGGCTCTCGCGGGTGGCGATCACGATCGACCCACGCGCAGCAGCATGCGGGTCGTCGGCGGAAAGGGGCTTACCTGACGAATTCATTCGGACATTATGGGGACGGCGGCGCCCAAGCGACGAATCGGAAACCCGGTTACATTTTTCGATCATTTTGTTTGTAACTGAATTACACTTCACCCGTCCCCTGCCCCTCCCGCGCGAGGCCCCATGCCCAAGCCACCCAGCGCCGCCCTGAAGTCAACACCGTCCCTTGACAAGGACCAGCCCTTGGTGCGGGACATACGCCTGCTCGGCCGCCTCTTGGGCGATGTCATTCGAGAACACGAAGGTGTCGATGCCTATGAACTGGTGGAGAGGGTGCGGCAGCTGTCGGTGGGGTTTCGTCTGAAGAAGGACGCCTCGGCTGGACGGGTGCTCAACCGGCTGCTGGCCAACCTCAGCGGCGACCAGACCGTGATGGTGATTCGGGCCTTCAGCTATTTCAGCCACCTGGCCAACATTGCAGAGGACCGCCACCATGTCCGCCGGCGCGACCACCACGAAGCCCAGGGTCATCTGCAGGAAGGGTCGCTGGCCCTGACGTTGGAGCGGCTGTCCGATGCCGGGGTGCGGGGCTCTGAAGTGGCCGCGCTGCTGCGCCAAGCGTATATCTCACCAGTGCTCACCGCGCACCCGACCGAAGTACAAAGGCAAAGCATCCTGGAAGCGCAACGCGCGTTGGCAGGGCTGATTGCACAGTGGGACCAGGCACAGGGTGAGCGCGAGCAGTCCCACATCGAGGTGCAGCTTCGGGCGCGCATCACACAGCTGTGGCAAACGCGCATGCTGCGCACCACGCGGCTGACCGTGGCCGATGAAATCGAAAACGCACTGGGTTACTACGGCACCACTTTTCTGGCTGAAATCCCACGCCTGTACGCGCAGCTCGAAGAGGCCTTACCGGGCCACCGCATTGAGCCCTTCTTTCGAATGGGTCACTGGATTGGGGGCGACCGAGATGGCAACCCCAATGTGGGAGCCGAGTCGCTGCAGCGCGCCCTGTCACGGCAGGCGGAAGTGGCCTTGCGCCACTACCTGCGGCAGGTTCATGAGCTGGGAGCGGAACTGTCGATCTCGCAAACCCTGGCCGAGGTCACACCGGAGTTGCTGGCCTTGGCCGGCCAATCGACGGACACCAATGCCCACCGCCGAGATGAGCCCTATCGGCGGGCGTTGATCGGCGTCTATGCGCGATTGGCCGCTACCCTGAGAGCCTTGAGCGGCACCGAGGCCCTGGCCCACGCCGTGGCGCCCACCACTGCCTACGCAGACCCGGGCGAACTGCTGGCGGACCTGCAGGTGATTCGGCGCTCCTTGGAGCACCACCGCGCGCAGGCCTTGGCTGCGCCAAGGCTCTTGCCGCTGATTCGCGCGGTGGAGGTCTTCGGCTTTCACCTGGCCACCATCGACCTGCGCCAAAGCTCAGACAAGCACGAAGCCGCTGTGGGCGAACTGTTGGAGGCCGCGCAGCTGTGCAGCGCCTACGGGCAGTTGGACGAAGTCCAGCGGCAGGATGTGCTGTTGCGCGCCTTGCGCGACCCCAGGCCGCTGCGGGTGCCCAACCAAGCCTACAACGAAACCACACAGCGTGAACTGGCGGTGTTTGAAGCTGCACGCCAAGGCATCGAGCGGCACGGTCGTGAGGCTATTCGGCACGCCATCATTTCCCACACAGAGCAGGTCAGCGACCTGCTGGAGGTTTTGCTCCTGCAGAAGGAATGCGGCCTCATGCACGGCCGCTTGGGCGCGCCAGGAGTCCGATGCGACCTCATCGTCTCGCCCCTGTTCGAAACCATTGATGACCTGCGCCGCGCACCCACGGTGATGCGCGAATACTTGGGTCTGCCCGGTGTGCTGGCCCTGCTGCTCAATGGCCGTGGCGAGCAGGATGTGATGCTGGGCTACAGCGACAGCAATAAAGACGGCAGCTTCTTCACCAGCAATTGGGAGCTGTACCAGGCTGAGTTGGGGCTGGTGGAATTGTTTGAACCGCTGCGGCGTGCGCATGGGCTGGCGTTGCGCCTGTTCCACGGGCGGGGCGGCACGGTTGGGCGTGGCGGCGGCCCGAGCTACCAGGCCATACTGGCCCAGCCCCCAGGCACGGTCAACGGACAGATCCGCCTGACCGAGCAGGGCGAGGTGATCGCCTCGAAGTACGCCCATCCCGAGATCGGCAGGCGCAACCTGGAAACCTTGGTGTCGGCGACCCTGGAAGCCACCCTCCTGCAGCCCCCTAAACCCGTGCCGAGGGCCTTCATGCAAGCGGCCGCCGAACTGTCGGCCGCCAGTTACGAGGCCTACCGCGAACTGGTCTACGGCGACACTGGCTTTACCGAATACTTTTTTGCCGCCACGCCCATCCGCGAACTGGCTGAACTCAACATCGGGTCACGCCCGCCGATGCGCCCGCGCGAAGGGCGCACCGGTTGGTCCATCGAAGACCTGCGCGCGATTCCTTGGGGGTTCAGTTGGGGCCAGTGCCGCGTGAGCCTGCCTGGCTGGGCGGGTTTTGGTTCAGCGGTGGAGCGCTGGCTGGGCAAGTCGGACGCTACGCGGGATCAGCGCCTGGCCCTGCTGCGCCGCATGGCCAAGCAGTGGCCCTTCTTCCGCACGCTGTTGAGCAACATGGACATGGTCCTGGCCAAGAGCGACCTGCGGGTGGCCTCGCGCTACCTCGACTTGGTGGAGAACCGCGCTTCGGGCAAGCGGCAATTTGCAGCCATCGAGCGGGAGTGGCAGCGCTGCCACCAGGCATTGGAGCTCATCACCGGTGAGCAGGAGCGCTTGGCCAGCAACCCCTGGCTGGCCCGCTCGATCCAACACCGCTTCCCCTACCTGGACCCCTTGAACCACCTGCAGGTGGAGTTGATCCGGCGCTACCGCAACCGCCGCGAAGGCGACCCGGAAATCGCACGGGTGCAAACCGGCATCCAGATCTCGATCAACGGCATTGCCGCGGGGCTGCGCAATTCGGGTTAAGGGTGATCGGGGCCCGGCAGCTTCACTCGGATCGATGCCGTGACATGCACGCCATGGCCTGCACACTGGATCAGCGAGCCCCCACTGAAAACCACTTGAGCTCGACGTAGTTGTCCGCTTTGTGGGCGGGCGTGACGTGGGCGCGCACCGCCCAGGGGATCATCTGGCGGTGCAGAGGGATCACCACAATGTCCTCGCGGTAGGCCTGCAACGCGGCCTTCACCAGGGCTTCGCGCTTGACCGGATCGCCCTCCACGCTGGACTTGCCGGCCAGTTCATCGGCCTTGTCGTTGCGGTAGTTGCCATAGTTGTAGGCCCCAATGCCGCCGGCTGCGCGGTTGCGGTACAGCGGCGTCATGGAGGTTTCCGCATCGGTGATAGCGCCGCCCCAGCCCAACATATAGGCACTGGTGTCGAGCTTTTCGATCTTGGGGAAGTAGGTGGTGCGCGGCATGGCGTTGACACGCACCTTGATCTTCAGCTGCGCCCACATGCCGGCCAGGGCAATGCAGATCTCTTCGTCGTTGATGTAGCGGTTGTTGGGGCAGTCCAGCGTGAACTCAAAGCCATCGGCGTAACCGGCTTCGGCCATGAGCGCCCGCGCGGCCTTGAGGTCGTAGGGCAGGCGCTTTTCCAGTTCGGGGTCGTTGTAGGCCCCCAAGGGCGAGGGCGTGATGGCGCCAGTGGGCACACTCAGGCCGTTCATCAGCTTGGTGCGCATCGTCTCGATGTCGATGGCCTGGTACATCGCGCGCCGCACGCGCAGGTCCTTGAAGGGGTTCTTGCCCTTGACGCTGCTGTACAGCAGTTCATCGCGCCCCTGGTCCAGGCCGATGAACACCACGCGGTTCTCTGGGCCATCCACCACCTTCACGCCAGCGGTGTTGCGCAGCCGCGCAATGTCGCGCGGCGCCGGGTCGTGCACAAAGTCCAATTCGCCACTGACCAGCGCCGCCAAGCGCGTGGCGTCGTTGGTGATGGGCGTGAACACCGACTCCTGCACATTGCCTTCGAAACGGCCCCAGTAGTTCGGGTTGCGTTTGTGCACGGTGCGAACCCCGGGCTGGCGCTGCACCAGTATGTAGGGGCCGGTTCCATTGGCGTTGAGCGAGGCGTAGCTCTCCTCGCGGTTCTTGAAGTCCAAGGGGCGGGTGACCTTGTGTTTTTCGCTCCAGGCCTTGCTCATGATGGGCAGGCTTTCCAGGTGCTGCAGGAAGATCGGGTTGACCTGCTTCAGTCGGAACTCCACGGTGAAGTCGTCGATCTTGACCGGCTCGCCACAGGCCAGCGCATAGGCGTTGAGCTGCGAGGTGGGCGCCTGCGCGCGCTTGATGGAGAACACCACATCATCGGCGGTGAAGGGCGTGCCGTCGTGAAACTTCACGCCGGTGCGCAGCTTGAAGCGCCACAGGGTGGGCGAGACCGATTGCCAGCTCGTGGCCAGGCCCGGCACCAGTTGCAACTGCCGGTCGCGCGAGAGCAATCGCTCGTACACCTGGGCGTTGATGGTGTTGGTCATCAGCTCATTCTGGGAATGGGGGTCCATGGTGAGGGGGTCACCACTGCTCGCCCAGCGCAGGGTTTGAGCGTGGGCGGCCCCACCCAGCCCCAGGCATAGGGCCAGCGTCCAAAGCGCAGCAGGAAGTCGAATCATCATGGCAAGGTCTGGTGTAGTTTGAGCAAGGTCAAGAATGCATCAGGCAGCGGCGGGGTAGCCTTCTGCTTCCAATGCTTGGCGCAAGGTCTGTTCGTCGGCTTGGGTGTCAAAGCGGGCGGTGTGGGTGGCCAAATCGGTCTGCACCTGTGCTTGTGGGTCCAGGCGGCGGGCCACCTCGGTCACGGTGCGCACACAATGGCCGCAGGTCATGTCGGGAAGGTGCAGTTCAATCATGGCAAGAATCCTCAGATGCTCGGGCCGGCCATGCCGGCAGCTTCCATCCAGTCTAGTTCAGCAGCGCCGGCCTGCCCACCGCACACCATGAGCGCCCACGAACTCACCCTGGACATCAGCGGCATGACCTGCGCGAGCTGCGTCAGGCGCGTGGAACGGGCTTTGACCAAGGTGCCAGGGGTGCAAAGCTGCAGCGTGAACCTGGCCACCAACCAGGCCGTGGTGCAACTGCCGTCGGCCCATGCGGTCAAGAGTCTGCCGGGCCACTTGCTGGCGGCGGTGCAGGCCGCGGGTTACGACGCCCAACTGCATCAAGCCGAGCAGGCCCCGCCCACCGCGAACGACCACGGCTGGGCGGTGGGCGCGGCCGTGGCCCTGAGCCTGCCCCTGGTACTGCCCATGCTGCTGCAGCCCCTGGGGGTGCACGCCATGCTGCCCGCGCTGTGGCAGTTCCTCCTGGCCACACCGGTGCAGTTCGTTTTGGGGTGGCGCTTCTACAAGGCCGGCTGGGCTGCGCTGAAGGACGGCAGCGGCAACATGGACCTGTTGGTGGCCCTGGGCACCAGCGCCGCCTATGGACTGAGCCTGTGGCTGTGGGCACCCTGGGCTCAGGGTGATCAGGCTGCGCACCTGTACTTTGAGAGTTCAGCGGTGGTGATCACCTTGGTGATGCTGGGCAAGTGGTTGGAAGCACGGGCCAAGCGAAAGACGCTGGCGGCCTTGGATGCGCTGCGAGCACTGCGCCCGGAAACCGCCCTGGTCATGGAGCAGGGTCAAGCCGTGGAGCGAGCGCTGTCGGAACTGCGCGTGGGCGATACGGTGATGGTGCGGCCCGGCCAGCGCGTGCCGGTTGACGGACGCATCATCGAAGGGCGCAGCCACGTGGACGAGTCGGCCATCACCGGCGAAAGCCTGCCCGTGCCGCGCGAAGCAGGCCAGGGTGTGATGGGGGGAACGCTCAACGCCGAGGGGCTGTTGCTGGTGCAGGTCACGGCCTTGGGCGCGGAATCGGCCCTCTCACGCATCGTGCGCCTGGTGGAGCAGGCCCAGGCCCGCAAAGCCCCCATCCAGCAGACCGTGGACCGCGTGAGTGCGGTCTTCGTCCCCACCGTCGTGGGCCTGGCCGTGCTCACCCTGGTGGGATGGGCCCTTCTGAGCAGCCGAGGTTGGGAGTACGCCATCGTGCAGGCGGTGTCGGTGCTGGTGATTGCCTGCCCCTGCGCCCTAGGCCTGGCCACACCAGCCACGCTGATGGTGGGCACGGGCCTGGCCGCACGCATGGGCATCCTGGTGCGCGACGCGCAGGCCTTGGAGTTGCTGCGCGGCGTGGCGGTGGTGGGCCTGGACAAAACGGGCACCTTGACCCTGGGCCAACCACGGCTGTTGGCCTGCACCCCCGCACCGGGCCTGAGCACCGAAGAGGCCCTCACCCGCGCCGCGGCCTTGCAGCAGGGCAGCCAACACCCACTGGCGCAGGCGGTTGCCCATGCGGCCACGGAACGCGGCTTGCCGGTGTACGGGGTACAGGGGTTCGAACAGGTGGCCGGCCGGGGCGTGCAGGCCTGGGTCAACGGTGAAGCGCTGAGCCTGGGCAGCACCCGGTGGATGCACGAACGCGGCATCGACCTTCAGGCCCTTCAGCCCGCCATCGAGCAAGCCTTGGCCCAAGGCCAAACGGTGAGCGTGCTCAGCCGTGGCGGCGAGGCCTTGGCCGCCTTGAGCTTTGGCGATGAGCTGCGCCCACAGGCCGCTGAGGCGGTGGCGGCCTTGCAGCGCCTGGGGGTGCGCTGTGTGATGATCAGCGGCGACAACGCACAAGCCGCTCAGGCCATCGCCACGCGCCTGGGCATCACCGATGTGCGCGCACCGGTGCTGCCGGAAGACAAAGCCCAGGTCGTACGGGAGCTGCGCACGGGTTTGCCGCCTGGCCAGCGGGTGGCCATGGTGGGAGACGGCGTAAACGATGCGCCGGCACTGGCGGCGGCCGACATTGGGGTGGCCATGCCCGGAACCGACGTGGCCATGGAAACGGCGGGCTTGACGCTGCTGCGGCCAGACCTGCGCCTGATCCCCCAGGGCTTGGCCCTGTCCCGGGCGGTCACCCGCAAGATCCACCAGAACCTGTTCTGGGCCTTTGCCTACAACGTGGTGGGCATTCCCTTGGCTGCGCTGGGGTTCTTGAGCCCGGTGGTGGCAGGAGCAGCCATGGCCGCCTCCAGCGTGAGCGTGATCAGCAACGCCCTGTTGCTGCGGCGCTTTCGTCCCGAGTAGCCCTCAGGGCTGCAGCGCGGCAGCGCCACGCAGCCCCGGGGCATCAGCGCCGTTCAGCGCGTCTTGCTCTGGGGAACCGTTTTCAGGTCGCCCGGCAGGCTGCCGATGTAGTTGGCCATGGCCTTGAGTTCGGCCAGGCTGAACTGTTTGACCTGCGCGCCCATGATGGCGTTGGCCCGGCCCAGTTGGGCCTGGCCTTCTGTCTTGTAGGACTTCAGCGCCACGTAGAGGTAGTCAGCGTGCTGGCCAGCAATCTTGGGGTAGCTCGGGTCCACACCCTTGTTGAAGTTGGCGCCGTGGCAGGAGATGCACGCACCCTTTTGCAGCAGGGCGGCCACTTCGGCAGAAGGCTGCTTGGCGGCTTGGTCCGGCACGGGCTTGGACTTGTCCTGGCCGTGCTGGGCGTAGTAGGCGGCCAAATCGGCGATGTCCTGCTCGCTGAGCGAGCCGGCGATGCCGCGCATCGTGGGGTGCTTGCGCTCGCCCTTTTGGTAGGCGGTCAGCGAATTGACCAGATAGGCCGCGGTTTGGCCTGAAATCATCGGCACGCGGTGGATTTCCGGGAAGCTGGCCTGGTAGCCGGGGATGCCGTGGCAGCCAATGCACATGGCCACCTTGCCCTCGGCGGCCTTGATGTCGCCCTTGGGGCCCTGTGCGTGGGCGGTACCTGTCACCGACACGATGCCGGCCAGGGCCAGCAGGGAAAGCATGTTCTTCATGATGCAGACTGCAAGATTGAAACCACTGCGGCTGGCCCGCTGCCGCTGAACGGCGCGCGCCGCCGGGTTGCCCCGGCTGCTGCAGAACCGCGCGATTATAGGGGGGGCCCTATACTGAACCTGACAGGCGTTCTGCCCTGCCCACACCCACGGTTGACCCATGAAATTCCAAGGTTCCCAAGACTACGTGGCCACCGACGACCTGATGTTGGCGGTCAATGCGGCCATCACCCTGCAGCGGCCGCTTCTGGTCAAGGGAGAGCCCGGCACCGGCAAGACCATGCTGGCCGAAGAAGTGGCTGCCGCCCTCAAGCTGCCCCTGCTGCAGTGGCACATCAAGAGCACCACCAAGGCACAGCAAGGGCTGTATGAATATGACGCGGTCAGCCGCCTGCGCGACAGCCAGCTTTCCGACGCCGAAAGCGCCGCCAAGGTGCGCGACATCCGCAACTACATCGTCAAGGGCACGCTGTGGCAGGCGTTTCAAAGCGAGACCCCCGTGGCCCTGCTGATTGATGAGATCGACAAGGCCGACATCGAGTTCCCCAACGACCTGCTGCGCGAACTCGACCGCATGGAGTTCTACGTGTACGAGACACGCGAACTCATCAAGGCCAAGCATCGGCCCTTGGTCTTCATCACGTCCAACAACGAAAAAGAGCTGCCCGACGCGTTCCTGCGCCGCTGCTTCTTCCACTACATCAAGTTCCCTGAGCCCACCACGATGCAAAAGATCGTGGACGTGCACTTCCCCGGCATCAAGCAGGAACTGCTGAGCGCGGCCATGCGCACCTTTTTTGAGGTTCGCAACCTGCCCGGCCTCAAGAAGAAGCCCTCGACCAGTGAGTTGCTGGACTGGCTGCGTCTGCTGGTGGCCGAAGACCTGGCGCCCGAACTGTTGGCGTCCAAGGACGACAAGGTCATCATTCCGCCCCTGGTCGGAGCCCTGCTGAAGAACGAACAGGACATCACGCTGTTTGAAAAGCTGGTGTTCATGCAAAGCCGCAACCGTTGAAGCCCCATGCCACGATCGACCAC
>RFPX01000170.1 GCA_009925955.1 Betaproteobacteria bacterium | reverse complement strand
GCCAGCTGGTGCCCCTGATGGAGAGTGCTTTGGCGCAACAGGGTTTGGCCGTGCCTCGCATTCGCCTGAATGCCCTGCTCACGGGCTGATCGGCTGATCCCGGCGACTCATCGGACCCCATGCTGGGGGCCGTGCCCGGCGCTGCAGGCATGGGGAAGGCCATGCCTTGGCCGTTTTCGCGCGCGTAGATGGCCACGACATGGTCCACCGGCACACAGATGTCGCGCGCCACGCCGCCGAAGCGGGCCTTGAACTCGATCAGGTCATTGCCCAGCTGCAAACCGCTGGTGGCCTCGAACCCCACGTTGAGCACGATCTCGTTGTTCTTCACGTACTCGCGCGGGACATCGACGCTGTCGTCGACGTGCACCGCCAGGTAGGGCGTGAAGCCGTTGTCGGTGCACCAGTCGTGCAGGGCACGTATCAGGTACGGCCGCGTGCTGCTGCCTTGCGACTCTGGGCTCAGGGGATTGCTCATGCCACCGTGGTGCCGGCTTACTTGCGCATCACCTTTTCTGACGGCGTCAGGGCCTCGATGTAGGCCGGACGCGAGAAGATGCGCTCGGCGTACTTCAGCAAGGGTGCGGCGTTCTTGGACAGCTCAATGCCGTAGTAGTCCAGGCGCCACAACAGCGGGGCAATGGCCACATCCAGCATGGAGAAGTCGTCCCCCAGCATGTACTTGTTCTTCATGAAGATGGGGGCCAGTTGCGTAAGCCGGTCGCGGATCTGCGAGCGCGACTTCTCGATCTGCTTGTCGTTGGGCTTGGTGCCACGGCCTTCCAGAATGTTCACGTTGGTGAACAGTTCCTTTTCGAAGTTGAAGAGGAACAGCCGCACGCGGGCCCGCGCCACGGGGTCACCGGGCATCAACTGCGGGTGGGGAAAGCGCTCGTCGATGTACTCGTTGATGATGTGCGACTCGTACAGGATCAGGTCGCGCTCCACGAGGATGGGCACCTCGTTGTAGGGGTTCATCAAGGCGATGTCTTCGGTCTTGGCGAACAGGTCCACATCGCGGATTTCGAAATCCATGCCTTTTTCAAACAGCACAAAGCGGCAGCGGTGCGAATAAGGGCAGGTCGTTCCGGAATAAAGCACCATCATGGCGTGTGGTCTCCCCTCAAGGGTGTGGTGGTTCGGCAGGCCGCCAGGCTTGCCGCGGTACTTCAACTCAGGCCGTCAGAAACACGAAGCGCAGTGGGCATCTTGGCACCCGCTCTGGTGCACCCACTGCGCAACAACCCGGATCCGAAGCGCCGGGTTGCGTGTGATCAGGCTTACTTGATGTCTTTCCAGTAGGCGGCGTTCAGGCGCCAGGCAATCACGGTGAAGACGCCCAGGAACAGCAACACCCAGACGCCCAAGCGGACCCGGTTGCCCTGTTGAGGCTCGCCCATCCACTGCAGGAAGGCCACCAGGTCGGCCACGGCGTTGTCGTACTCACGCGCGTTCATCGACCCCGGGGTCAACTGCTCGTAGCCCTTGAACACCGAGACCATCTTGTTCTTGTCATGCGGGTCGGGCTGATCCTGGAAGACGGCCTTGCGCTGGCCCTGGAGTTCCCACAACACGTGAGGCATGCCCACGTTGGGGTAAGCCAGGTTGTTCCAGCCCGTGGCTTTGGAGTCGTCGCGATAGTAGGTGCGCAGATAGGTGTACAGGTAGTCCGCACCGGTGCCCATGCCCGCGGCAGAACGCGAACGGGCAATCAGGGTCAGGTCAGGCGGGTTACCGCCGAACCAATCCTTGGCCTGCTTGGGGTCGAGCGACACCTTCATCGTTTCGCCCACCTTGTCGGTGGCGAACATGAGGTTGTCCTTGATCTGGTCGTCGGTCAGGCCAATGTCCTTCATGCGGTTGTAGCGCATGAAAGCGGCGGCGTGGCAGTTCAAGCAGTAGTTGACGAACAGTTTGGCGCCGTTTTGAAGGGCGGCCATGTCGGTCATCTTTTCGGTGGGGAACTTGTCCCAGGCCACACCACCACCGGCGGCTTGGGCCATCGGAGCGGCGCCGAAGGTCAGCGCGGCGGCGGCACACAGGGATGCGAACAGCTTTTTCATGTTTTGTGTCTTCCGTGTTGCGCGGTTGTTCAATGCGGCTGGAACACCACGCGCTCAGGCACCGGCTTGAATTCGCCGACCTGGCTCCACCAGGGCATCAGCAGGAAGAAGCCGAAGTAGAACAGCGTGCCGATCTGGGAGATCAAGGTGCCGATGTCAGAGGGCGGCTTGATGCCCAGGTAGCCCAAGACCAGGAAGAAGATCACGAAGGCCGCGTACAGGTACTTGTGCCAAGTGGGGCGGTAGCGGATGGACTTCACGGGGCTGTTGTCCAGCCAGGGCAGGAAGAAGAGGATGATCACGGCGCCGCCCATCACCACCACGCCCCAGAACTTGGCGTCAAAGGTCTTGAACAGCGCGGCGGCGACGAGGGCCGCCACCACAATACCCGCCTTGGCGGTGCCGGAGAACTTGCCCTTGACCAAGGCCGCCACGGCGCCCAAGGCCACGATCACCACCAGCACGTTCATCATCACGTCAGTGGTGGCGCGCAGCATGGAGTAGTAGGGCGTGAAGTACCACACCGGCGCAATGTGCGCGGGCGTCTTCAGCGGGTCAGCGGGGATGAAGTTGTTGTACTCGAGGAAGTAACCACCCAGCTCAGGTGCCAAGAACACGATGGCCGAGAACACCATCAGGAACACGCTCACGCCCATGATGTCGTGAACCGTGTAGTAGGGGTGGAAGGGGATGCCGTCCAGCGGCTTGCCGGTGGCGTCCTTGTGGGCCTTGATCTCCACGCCATCGGGGTTGTTCGAGCCCACTTCGTGCAGCGCGATGATGTGCGCGGCCACCAGGCCCAAGAGCACCAGCGGCACGGCGATCACGTGGAAGCTGAAGAAGCGGTTGAGCGTGGCGTCAGAGACCACGTAGTCACCGCGGATCAGCAGGGCCAGGTCTTCACCGACGAAGGGCACGGCAGCGAACAGGTTCACGATCACCTGCGCGCCCCAGTAGGACATCTGGCCCCAGGGCAGCAGGTAGCCCATGAAGGCTTCGGCCATCAGGCACAGGAAGATGGCGCAGCCGAAGACCCACACCAGTTCACGCGGCTTGCGGTAGGAACCGTAGATCAGGCCCCGGAACATGTGCAGGTACACCACCACGAAGAAGGCCGAGGCGCCGGTGGAGTGCATATAGCGCACCAGCCAGCCCCAGGGCACATCGCGCATGATGTACTCAAATCAGCTTTTCGCCGATGGGGGCATCAGGTGCGGCGGTCTTGAACTCGGCCATGGGGTACTCCGGAGACTGCGGGCTCGCCAATATGGGCTGTGGGGAT
>RFPX01000169.1 GCA_009925955.1 Betaproteobacteria bacterium | reverse complement strand
GCCAGGACTTGCCCATGCTGATCAACTGCGTGGCCTACGGAGAGGGCCACAAGCTCTCCGACATTCCCACCGACGACATCGATCAGTGGCTGCACAAGCCCGGCTGCTTTGTGTGGGTGGCGCTCAAGGACGCCAGCGAGGCGGAATTGAGGCAGATGCAAAGCGAATTCGACCTGCATGAGCTGGCCCTGGAAGATGCCCTGAACGGACACCAAAGGCCCAAGGTGGAGGAATACGGCGACACCTTGTTCGTGGTGATGAAGATGCCCGCCCTGGCCAGCGATCCGCCGCCCTCCCCTGGACCCAACAGCCTCAACGACGAAGACCCCTGGCGGCTTGGCGAAGTGGCCGTGTTCGTCGGGGAGAACTTTGTCTTGTCCTCTCGGCGCCAAAGCGAGCCCGGGTTCTTGGGCGTGCGGGCGCGCTGTGAGCGTGAGCCTGAACACCTCAAGCGTGGCGCCGGCTTCGTGCTCTATGCCCTGATGGACGAGGTGGTGGACCGCTACTTTCCGCTCATTGAGCGCCTGGAAACCGAACTGGAGGCCATCGAGGCCCGCATCTTTGACCGCGGACAGGCCCGCAGCCACATCGAACGCCTGTACATCCTCAAGCAGCGTGCGGCGGTGGTGCGCCATGCGGTGGCGCCCCTGCTGGAGGTGGCAGGCAAGCTGCACGGCGGCCGTGTGCCCACCGTGTGCCAGCAAAGCCAGGAGTATTTTCGTGATGTGCACGACCACCTGGTGCGCATCAACACCGCGCTGGACGGCATCCGTGAAACCATCGCCACCGCCATCCAAGTCAACCTGTCCATGGTGACGATTGAAGAGTCCGAGGTCACCAAGCGCCTGGCGGCCTGGGCGGCGATCTTTGCGGTGTCCACCGCGCTGGCCGGCATTTGGGGCATGAACTTTGAGTACATGCCTGAACTGCACTGGCCTTGGGGCTATCCCATGGCCCTGGGCATCATCGCCCTGAGCGGCGGCGTGTTGTTCTGGCGCTTCAGACGGGCAGGCTGGTTGTAGCGCCCGCTGGCAAGCCCCAGTGGTCTTCGTAGCGCGGGCCGACGAAGTACAGGCCATCGGCGGCGAAGGTGGGTGCCGCGGCCTCGCGTGATCGGGCGTCGAGCACCTCGGCCATCCACGCTGAGGGCCGCCTGCCCTGCCCCACAAAGACCAAACAGCCCATGATGTTGCGCACCATGTGGTGCAAGAAGGCCGAGGCTTCGAAGTCAAAGTCCCAAACGGGGCCGTGCTGGCGGATCGTGATGTCGCGCAAGGTCTTCACCGGCGTGGCGGCTTGGCATTCGGCTGCACGAAACGAACTGAAGTCGTGCTCGCCGATCAGGTGGGCCGCCGCTTCGCGCATGGCCTGGCCATCCAAGTCCATGAAGGTCCAGCCCACCAGGCCCGCTTCGAGTGAAGGCCGCACCGGGGACTGCAGCAGCCGGTAGCGGTAGCGCCGCCCAATGGCGCTGTTACGTGCATGAAAGGTGGCCGGAACAGGCGTGCACCACTGCAGCGCGATGTCGGGCGGCAAATAGCGGTTGGTGCCCCGAACCCAGGAAAAAGGCTCGCGCACCACCGGCGCGTCCAGGTGCACCACCTGGTTAAGGCCGTGCACGCCGGTGTCGGTGCGGCCAGCGCAGAGGGTGCGAATGGGCTCGGACAGCCCAATGAACTGCGCCAGGGCCTGCTCCAGGCGGTCTTGCACCGTTTGGCCACCCGGCTGGCTTTGCCAGCCGCGGTAGGCCGTTCCCCGGTAGCGCACACCCAGGGCGATCCGGCCCGCAGCGCCGGACGGCTCGTTCACGCCTTGAGCAGGATGCGCAGCATGCGGCGCAGCGGCTCGGCCGCGCCCCACAGCAGCTGGTCACCGATCACGAAGGCCGACAGGTACTGCGGGCCCATGTTGAGCTTGCGCACCCGGCCCACGCCCACTTGCAAGCCACCGGTGATGGACGCCGGGGTCAATTCCTTGACGGTGATGGCCCGCTCATTGGGCACCCACTTGACCCAGGGGTTGCCGCCCTTGATCAGGCCTTCAATCTGCTCAAGGGGCAGGTCTTGCTTGAGCTTGAGGGTCAAGGCCAGGCTGTGGCAGCGCATGGCGCCAATGCGCACGCACAGGCCGTCCACGGGAATGGTTTGCTCGGTACCCAAAATCTTGTTGACCTCGGCCTGGCCCTTCCACTCTTCCTTTGATTGGCCGTTGTCGAGCTGCGCGTCGATCCAGGGGATCAGGCCACCGGCCAGGGGCGCGCCGAAGAACTCGGTGGGCACGTCCTCGCGGATGGCTTGGGCCACACGGCGGTCGATGTCCAAGATGGCCGTGGCGGGGTTTTCCAGGTCGGCACCCGCGGCCGCGTGGCACACGCCCATGCCTTTGAGCAGCTCGCGCATGTGGTTGGCGCCGCCGCCTGAGGCCGCCTGGTAGGTCATGGAACTGACCCACTCCACCAGCCCCGCTTTGAACAGGCCCGACAAGCCCATCAACAGGATTGAGTTGGTGCAGTTGCCGCCGATCCAGTTGCGTCCACCCGCGGCCAGCTTGCGCTGGATCAGGCTGTCGTTCACCGGGTCCAGGATGATGACGGCGTCAGACTCCATGCGCAGCGCCGAAGCCGCATCAATCCAATGGCCGTTCCAGCCACTGGCCCGCAGGCGCGGGAACACGTCCTTGGTGTAGTCGCCGCCTTGGCAGGTGATGATGATGTCGCACTGGGCCAGCTGTGCCGGGTCATGGGCGTCCAAGAGCGTGGTGTGCTGCTTGGCCATGGCCGGAGCGCGGCCGCCCGCACTGGAGGTGGAGTAGAAGATCGGCTCGATCAGGTCGAAGTCCTGCTCGGCCCGCATGCGGTCCATCAGAACCGATCCCACCATGCCGCGCCATCCGACGAGGCCTACCCGCTTGCTCATGTTGTCCGCCCTTTCTTGTATGCAGTCAGAAACTGGTCTGGCTGTCTGCCCGGCTCGTCTGGCCGGGAGGGCGCACGACGAACCGGAGCCGATCAGCCCGTGGTGATCTTGGTCTTGGTCGTGGTCGTGAGGCCCGTGCGCGAACGCGAGGCCACGCCAGCCGGGTGGGCCAGGGCGAGCATCGGTTGAAGCGAAATCGGGCGCATCAAAACATTGTAGCGGGAAAACCCTGATCGGGATCAGGGCTTGAGGCCGCCGGCCGGTCCGAAGCCACCACCGCCCGGTGTGTGGATCTCAAAGACATCCCCAGGCTGCATCTGCACGCTGCCGATGTGCCCGATGGCCTCCACCCGCCCGTCCGCGCGGCGCACGCGGTTCAGGCCAGTGGCGCCTGCCTGGCCACCCTGTGCCCCGAAGGCGGGATGCACCCGGCCATTGGACAAGAT
>RFPX01000168.1 GCA_009925955.1 Betaproteobacteria bacterium | reverse complement strand
AAGCTCTCGCTGCTCTTGGTGCGCCGGTGCGGCAGGTAGCCCCCCAGGGCCTGGCGACGCTCGTGCAGGTAGCGCATCTCCGGCGTGTCGTCGGCCGGCTTGTAGAAGGGAATCTTGCTCAGCTCGCTGTCGGGAATGGGAATGTTGAAGCGGTCGCGGAAGTGGCGAATGTCCTCGTCGGTCAGCTTCTTGGTCTGGTGGGCGGTGTTCTTGCCTTCGCCGGCCTTGCCCATGCCCCAACCTTTGACCGTCTTGACCAGCAGCACGGTGGGCTGACCCTGGGTGTTGTTGGCCCGATGGAAGGCCGCGTACACCTTTTGTGCATCATGACCGCCACGGCGCAGGTTCCAGATGTCGTCATCGGTCATCTTCGACACCATCTCCAGCGTGCGCGGGTCACGGCCGAAGAAGTTCTTGCGAACGAATGCGCCGTCGTTGGCCTTGAAGGCCTGGTAGTCGCCGTCCAGCGTGTCCATCATGATCTTGCGCAGCGCGCCGTCCTTGTCGCGCGCCAGCAGGGCGTCCCACTCCTTGCCCCACAGGAGCTTGATCACGTTCCAGCCGGCCCCGCGGAACTCGCCCTCGAGTTCTTGGATGATCTTGCCGTTGCCGCGAACCGGGCCATCCAGCCGCTGCAGGTTGCAGTTGATGACGAAGACCAGGTTGTCGAGGTTTTCACGCGCGGCCAAGCCAATGGCGCCCAGCGATTCCGGCTCGTCCATTTCACCGTCGCCGCAGAAGACCCACACCTTGCGCTTGCTGGTGTCGGCAATGCCGCGGGCATGCAGGTACTTCAGGAAGCGTGCCTGGTAGATGGCCATCAAGGGCCCCAAGCCCATGGACACGGTGGGGAACTGCCAGAACTCGGGCATCAGCTTGGGGTGCGGATAGCTCGACAGGCCCTTGCCCTGCACTTCCTGGCGGAAGTTCAGGAGCTGCTCTTCGCTCAGCCGGCCCTCCAAGAAGGCGCGTGCATAGATGCCTGGGGCGCTGTGGCCCTGGATGTAGAGCAGGTCACCCCCATGCGTGCCGCCTTTGTCCGTGTCATCGGCATGCCAAAAGTGGTTGAAGCCCGCGGCAAACATGTGCGCCAGCGATTGGAAGGAACTGATGTGGCCGCCCAGGTCACCGCCGTCTTCTGGGTTCAAACGGTTGGCCTTGACCACCATGGCCATGGCGTTCCAGCGCATGTAGGCGCGCAAGCGCCCCTCGAGCTCCAGGTTGCCCGGGCTGTGCTCTTCCTCGGTCGGCTCAATGGTGTTGACGTAGCCCGTGGTGGCTGAAAACGGCATGTCGATGCTGTGCTCGCGTGCGTGCTCCAGCAGCTGCTCCAAGAGGAAGTGCCCGCGCTCATGGCCCTCGCTTTCCAAGACGGCCGAGAAGGCATCAAGCCACTCCCGGGTTTCCTGTTGATCCAAGTCCTGGGGCTGTGCAGCGCTCATGTCTACTCCTTCTCGGTTGATGCAGAAGCCGGCGGGTGGCCGGCTGTGTCGGGGCCTCTTGGGGCTCTTGTGCGGCACGCTAGCCGACGCTGGGTGCCTAGGCCATTCGGGCATGCCTGTGTGCACGCCCAAACGCTTGCGTCGAAGTATTGCAGAGTTTTCAATGAATTCCAAATCGTGCGACTTCTTTTCTTATTATGAAATTATGTGCGTCCCAATGATTTCGGTGACCCGTCGATAATCCAAAGATGTACCGCGCCCTGAGCCGCCGCTGGTCGCCCCGCCAGGCCCTGGAAACCCTCAAACGCTGGGCTCTGCGCTGGTGGGGCCGCCAGTCCCCCTCGCGCCAAGACCGCTACGTGATCTTGGGCCCCCTGGTGTCGGTGCTGCTGTTCCTGACCGTCATCTCGGCCACGTTCTGGTTCCTGAGGGCCGAGGAACTGCTGCACGAGGAAGAGGGGGTGGCCCGTGCGGGTGAAATCGCCCAGCAGCAGGTCCGGCTTCGCCTACTGGACAACCAGGAACAGCTCATCCGGCTGGCCCGTGAACTCGCCATTCGTGACATCGGCCGCGGAGGCTTCATCGAGCAGGGACGCACCCTCACCGGTGACCGGCCCGAAATCACGCTGATGCAGTGGCTGTCCCCCACGGGGCAGGTTCGCCTGTCCTTTGACCCGAACCCCATGGTGGGCGAGGCCCAGCCCGAAGCCACCTTTGAGTTGCAGGGCGCCGCTCGCAAGCTGCCCGGCCCCGCTGTGCAGGCCTTCCTGGAGGCACAGGCGCGTCGCCTGCCCGCACACTCACCCCACTACGTAGACGATGAGGGCCGAACCGTGATTCGGCTGGTGGTGCCGCTGTTGGCCCTGGGCGAATTCAGCGGGGCCGTGGCGGCTGAGATCGATGTGGAAATGCTGCTGCGACGGTCACTGGCCGAGGACCAGACCCGGCGCAACACCCACTCGATCATCGACATGGACGGCACCGTGGTGACCACCACCGGCGCCACCCTGGTCACGGGCAATCCCCGCGCCGGGCGGGTCCACGAAGTGCCCCTGGGCAGCATGGCACCAGGCCTGCAGCTGCGCACCCAGGGCTGGCGCACATCCTCCAACCTGATCGGCAACACCCTGTTTTGGATGGTGGTGGGCCTGTCCGCACTGACCGTGTGGATGCTGCTGGGGTCGCTCCAACACCTGCGCCGCCGCAACCAGATGCAGGCCACCCTGGTGCAGGAAACGAACTTCCGCCGCGCGATGGAGAACTCGATCCTGACGGGCATGCGTGCCATGGACCTCGAAGGGCGCATCACCTACGTCAACCGGGCGTTCTGCGACATGACGGGCTACAGCCCACAAGACCTGATCGGCTTGGTACCGCCCTACCCTTACTGGCCACCAGACCGCATCGACGAAACCCTGCAGTTCCTGCAGCAAGAGCTCATGGGCAAGACCCCGTCGGGCGGCGTCGAGGTCAAGGTGCAGCGCAAAGATGGTGAGGTCTTCGACGCCCGCATGTACGTGTCGCCGCTGGTGGACCACCGGGGCGAGCAGACCGGCTGGATGACCTCCATGACGAACATCACCGAGGCCAAACGGGTACGCGACCAGCTCACCGCCTCGCACGAGCGCTTCACCACGGTGCTCGAAGGCCTGGACGCCGCCGTCAGCGTGGTGTCCATGAGCAGCGGTGAACTCTTGTTCGCCAACCGCTCCTACCGCGTGTGGTTCGGCAGCAGCCCGCGCGGGCACCTGCTGCTCAGCGAGGGCAGCGCACCGGATGTGCATGCACCGTTGCATGAGGTGGACGACCCGGAAGACCCGATGTCGGGCCTGCCGACCGACAGCATCACCGAGGCGGTGACCGACCCGCGAGAGGTCCAGGTCGAGGGCTTGTCCAAGTGGTTTGATGTGCGGCTGCGTTACCTGCAATGG
>RFPX01000167.1 GCA_009925955.1 Betaproteobacteria bacterium | reverse complement strand
CCCACTCTCGCGCCGTGCGGCCGTCCGTGGGCAAGATATGCACACCCTGCACCACCACCCCGCCATGTCGGTCATCGGCCACCGCGCGCGCGGCCGCCGAGGCCGCCATCGGGTCGACCACCACCACAGGCAACGCCGGTACGCCTTCGGGGTAGCGATAGAAGCCGCGGCCGCTCTTGCGGCCCAGCAGACCGCCCTCGACCCTCTCCCGCTGGACCAACGAGGGCATGTAGCGCTTGTCGTAGAAATTGGCTTCGTATACGGAGTTCGTCACGGCGAAATTGGTGTCGTGGCCAATCAGGTCCATGAGCTCGCAGGGGCCCATGCGAAAACCCACCGCCTTCAGACAAGCGTCCAAGAGTTCGGGTGTGCCCGACTGCTCCTGCAAGAGGGCCAGTGTTTCGGCGTAGTAAGGGCGCGCGATGCGGTTGACGATGAAGCCCGGGGTGCTCTTGGCGTGCACCGGCACCTTGCCCCACACCTGGCTCAGCTCGAAGATGGCCTGCGCCACCAGCGGTTCGGTGTGCAGCCCAGAGACCACCTCCACCAACTTCATCAGCGGTACGGGATTGAAGAAGTGCATGCCCACCAGACGCTCGGGATGCTTCAAACCATTGGCAATGGCCGTCACCGAGATGGAGGACGTGTTGGTGGCCAGCACGCAGTCCGGGCTGACCCTGGATTCAAGTTCCTGAAACAGCGCGCGCTTGACCTCCAGCTTCTCCACGATGGCTTCCACCACCAGGCCCAGACCGGAACCCGCTACGGCATCCAGAGAAGAAACCGGCACGATGCGCGCCAGTGCGCCTTCGCAAGCCTGAGCCGTGAGTTTTCCCTTGGCCACCAGACCCTGTAGCGTGGTCGCCAGTTTGGCCTTCGCCTCCACGGCCGCACCTTCGCGGGCATCGTGCAAGAACACCTGCTGACCAGCGCCTTGCATCGACTGCGCCGCCACCTGTGCAATGCCCGCGCCCATGATGCCGGCGCCCACCACCAGCACGCTCTTTGAACTCAAGTCCATAGCTTCCTCTACTCATCAAAAAAAGGGCACCGAAGTGCCCCTTCCTGTTGACCGAGCGGTCAATACGTCTCCAGGTGCAGGCGCCCCTGCTTCTTCATCTCGGCGCCCACCACATCCCATTCCAAGCCGGCAGCCTTGGCCACATCGTGCAAGGCCAGCACCACGCCCTCTTCCATGGCCTTGAGGCCACACACATAGAAGTAGGCGTTCGGGTCGGCCAGCAGCTTGGCCAGGTCGGCCGCGCGCTCGCGCATGGCGTCCTGCACATACTTCTTGGGCTGGCCCGGCGTGCGGCTGAAGGCCAGGTTGATGTCGATGAAATCGTGGGGCAGGGATTGAAGCGGTCCGAAGTACGGCAACTCCTCTTTCGTACGCGCACCGAAGAACAGCATCAGCTTGCCGCCCTCGAACTTGCCCGATGCCCGAAGGCGCCTGCGCCACTCCGTCATGGCCCGCATCGGCGCACTGCCGGTGCCCGTGCAGATCATCACCACATGGCTCTTGGGGTGGTTGGGCATCAGGAAGCTCGAACCGAAGGGCCCGATCACCTGCACCTTGTCGCCCACCTTCAGGTCGCACATGTAGTTGCTGCCCACACCGCGCACGGGCTTGCCCTGGTGGTCCTCCAGCACGCGCTTGATGGTCAGCGACAGGTTGTTGTAGCCCGGACGCTCGCCGTTGCGCGGCGACGCAATCGAATACTGGCGTGCGTGGTGCGGCTTGCCGCGCTCATCGAGGCCCGGCGGAATGATGCCGATGGACTGGCCTTCCAACACCG
This sequence comes from Betaproteobacteria bacterium, assembly GCA_009925955.1. GTDB lineage: Bacteria > Pseudomonadota > Gammaproteobacteria > Burkholderiales > Burkholderiaceae_C > RFTU01. The sequence continues at coordinate 1,584 of RFPX01000167.1, read as the reverse complement.
GGAAGGGCATGGCGCCAAAGTCCAGCACGATGTGGTGGGTGTCGTAGTCCTTGCCCACTTCCGTGACCCGTACATTGCCGGTGACGGTGGCCGTGACCGTCTTCTCAACAGCCTTGGGTCCGTACAGATTGGTGTAGGGGTGCGCGGCCGACCAGGGTGCGATGTTGGAGCCGTACTGCGCGCTGTTGAAGCCGCCTTGCTGCGCAGGATCGGCTTTGGCCACCGGTTCCGGGGCTTGCGCCGCCGCCACCGCACTGTCCGCAGCAACGCCGGCACCGGCGCCTGCAGCCTGCAACTCGGCCTCGCTCAGTTCGGCAGGCAGCACATCCCAGGTCAACTGCTCGGCCACGCTGTAAGCCTTCACCTTGGGCATGTTGCGCCAGTTGTCGATCGAACCCGTGGGGCACGGCGACACGCAGTCCATGCACAGGTTGCACTTTTCGGCGTCCACCACGTAGTTGCGCGAATCGTGGGTGATCGCACCCACGGGGCAGATGGCTTCGCAGGTGTTGCAACGGATGCAAATTTCGGGGTCTATCAAGTGTTGCTTGATGACGGCGGCGTCGGCCATGTCCATGAAGGTCTCCTGTCCTGTTATGCCCAACGAGCCCAGGGCCCATCAGGAAAATCTTGTCGGCAATCTTGGTTGGCTGCAGGGGCCAGACTATGGCCCTTGCGAAACAGGGGCCCGCAGGCCCCTGTCGTAGGGTGCGCCACATCTTGGCACACCGCTTGGGCCCGCAGGCTTCAGTTGAAGCGCACGTATTCGAAGTCCACCGGCTGGCGGTTGATGCCCATGACGGGCGGCGCAATCCAGTTGGCGAACTTGCCGGGCTCGACGCAGCGGCCCATCAGGCTGGCCACAAAGGCACGGTCCGTGGCCGAGGGCAGCCAGCTGTCCACATTCATCGCCCACTCGGCCTCGCTCACCACACGACCATCGGGGGATACCTTGACCTGAGACAGCGCGCCGATGTTGCGGTGGAAGGCCTTGTGCGGCGCCTTAAGTCGGAAGGGAATGCCAGCCTTCTCGATGATCTTGTTCCAGCGCTCCACACCGGCGATCGAGTCCTTGATGTAGTCGTCGCGCACTTCATTGAGCGCGTTGAGCATCGGCGCCTCCTTCTCCACCAGTTGGCCGTTCTTGACCTCCAGCACGCGGTAGGTCTGGCCGCGCAGTTGGTGGTCGTCGGTGCGCTTGCCCTCTTCGTAGCGGCCCTTCAGGCCGGTGCTGTAGAAAGTGGCCGCGTTGGACGACTCGTCGGCACCGAACAGGTCAATGGTCACCGAGAAGTGGAAGTTCAGGTAGCGCTGGATGGTGGGCAGGTCGATGACGCCGGCCTCGCGCAGCTTCTTGGGGTCATCGGTCTTGAGCTCGTTCATCGCCTGGCAGGTGCGGGTGATGACGCGGCCCACACCCGACTCGCCCACGAACATGTGATGCGCTTCCTCGGTCAGCATGAACTTGGTGGTGCGGGCCAGCGGATCGAAGGCGCTTTCAGCCAGCGCGCACAGTTGGAACTTGCCGTCGCGATCGGTGAAATAGGTGAACATGAAGAAGGACAGCCAGTCAGGCGTCTCTTC
>RFPX01000166.1 GCA_009925955.1 Betaproteobacteria bacterium | reverse complement strand
CAGCCCACCCGCGACGCCTTGGGCGAGCGGGCGTACCCCCTGGAGCAGGTGGAGCGGCTTCGCCTCGTCAAGCGCCTGTTGGATGCGGGCCATCGTCCTGGGCGCATCGTTTCCCTGCCGGTGGAGGAACTGGAGAAGCTGGCCGACAACCTGGCGCCGGCCTGCCCCAGCAGTTTGGGCACGCCCGGCGAAGACCTCCAGCCCCTGATGGACGCGGTGTACGCACACGATGTGGAGTCGCTGCGCCGCATGCTCACGCAACGCGTGGCCTACCTGGGACTGGGGCGTTTCGTGCTGGAAGTGGTGTCGCCCTTCAACCGCATGGTGGGCGACGCCTGGCTGCGCGGGCGCATGCAGATCTACGAAGAGCATGCCTACACCGAGTCCCTGCAGGTCGTGCTGCGCCACGCCCTGCACAGCTTGCCGGTGGCCACGTCCGATGAAGCCCCGCTGGCGCTGTTGAGCACCTTCCCCGGCGAGCAGCATGGCATTGGCCTGCTCATGGCCGAGTGCTTGCTGCGCCTGGATGGTTGCCGGTGCATCTCACTGGGGGTGCAGACCCCCATTTGGGACATGGTGATGGCCGCGCAGGTGCACCTGGTGGACCTGGTGGTGCTGAGCTTCTCGGGCGTGATGAACCCCAACCATGTGCTCGATGGGCTGCAGGAGCTGCGCAGCAAGTTGCCGGCTTCGGTGGAAATCTGGGCGGGTGGTTCAGCCCCGGTGATCCAGCGCCGCAGCATCGAGGGCGTGCGGCCCATGCCTGAGCTCACCATGATCCCGGCGGCCCTGGCCGACTGGCGCGCGCGGCAATAGGCCCGCGTCTGCCAGGTCCCTGCTGTCAGCCTGGAGACGGCTGCACCCCTAGAATTCGCGGGGTAACGAGACCCTGCCTAGCGGATGGCCACCATGCTTTACCCCGAACTGTTCAAGCAACTCGAAGCCGTGCGCTGGAACATGGAGCGCGACATCCCCTGGGACCGCTTCGATCCGGCGCAGCTCACCGAAGAGCAGGCGCTGACCATCAAGATGAACGCCATCACGGAGTGGGCCGCCTTGCCGGCCACCGAGATGTTCCTGCGTGACAACCGAGGGGACAGTGACTTCTCGGCCTTCATGAGCGTGTGGTTCTTCGAGGAGCAGAAGCACTCGCTGGTCTTGATGGAATACCTGCGGCGCTTCCGGCCCGACCTGGTGCCCACCGAGGCCGAACTGCACGAAGTGCGCTTCGAGTTCGACCCGGCCCCGGCCCTGGAGACCCTGATGCTGCACTTTTGCGGCGAGATCCGACTGAACCACTGGTACCGGCGCGCAGCCGAGTGGCACACCGAGCCGGTGATCAAGGCGATCTACGAAACCCTGGCCCGCGACGAAGCGCGCCATGGCGGGGCTTATCTGCGCTACATGAAGCGCGCCCTGCAGCAGTTTGGCGATGAGGCGCGTGCCGCCTTTGCCAAGGTGGGGGTGCTGATGGCCAGCGCGCGGCGAACCGCACAGGCCCTGCACCCGACCAACCTGCACGTCAACGAAAAACTCTTCCCGCGCGACACGGTGCAAAGCCGCTTGCCCAACCCCGAGTGGCTGGAGCATTGGCTGGACAAGCAGATTGCCTTTGACGCGGTGTGGGAAGGCAAGGTGGTGGAGCGCATTCTGCACAACATGAGCTTGCTCATGGAGCGCAGCTTTGCCAGCGTGCAGGAGCTCAACCGCTTCCGCAAAGAGGTGACGCAGGCCGCATTGGCCGCCCGCGGGCCCGGCGGCGCGGCCGTTCAGGCCTCCTGAGAAGCCTGCACGCGGCCGCAGCGCGTCAGCCCTTGGCTGCGCGCGCAGCGATGGCCGCCTTGCGGTCGGCTTCCACGCGTTGCACGCTGGGCCGCTCGGACAAGGCTTTCACGTAGGCCTTCCAGTCCACGCCGGCTTCGAGCAGCATGTCTTGGCCCAGCACCGTCTTGGTGGCCACGCCCACCAGGGGCAGGCTCACATAGGCGCAGCAATCGGCCAAGGTGAACTCCGCGCCGCCCACGTAGGGCTCAAACCGGGCCAGGCGCTTGAAGCCCTCGATGTGACGGGCCAGCTGCGCACGAACGCGTTCCTTGGTGGCATCGTCGACCGTGCGGCCGAAGAACGCGGCCCCGTAGAGGCCTTCTCGGGCCACCAACTCCAGGTGCAGGTCGACGTAGGTGCACAGCTCGCGCACTTTGGCGGCGGCAAAGGGGTCGGCTGGCAACAGGGCCGGTGTGGGCTGCAGCTGCTCCAGATACTCGACGATGACTTGGCTCTCGCACAAGGCGCCTTGCTTGGTGCGGATGAAAGGCACCTTGGCCAGGGGGGAGTCCCGCAGCACCGCTTCGTCTTTTGAGCCCGTCATCACCACTTCTTCCTCAAACGCGATGTTCTTTTCCAGCAGGACGAGCTTGACCTTGTTGTAGTAGTTGCTGATGGGAAAGCCGCACAGGGTGATCATGAGACGAGTTCCTGGGTTGAGGTGAAGTGGGCATCGCCGGCCCACAGGGCCGGCCGTGTTGGAACTGTACGCCTGGCTGGCGCCACACTGGGGCGCAGGGCTGCTTAGCTTGATGGGCGTGGCGGGGCGGCCGGCCGGTTGACCAACCAGATGCCCGCGGCCACCGCCACCAAAGCGGCCAGCAGCCTGGCCGTGGCGGGCTCGCCCAACAAGGCCATGCCGGCCAGCAGGCCCGACAAGGGCGTGAGCAGGGTGAACGAGGCCAAGCGCGTGGCCGGGTAATGCCGAATCAGCCAGAACCACAAGAGGTAGCTGGCAAAGGTGATCACCACGATCTGGAAGAACATGGATCCGAGGGCCAGCGATGACCAGCGGGTCGGCCAGGATTCACCCAGGGCCCATGCCCCCAGGCCCAGCAAAGGTGCGGACACGGCCAACTGGTAGAACAGGGTTTTCTCCGCCGGGGCTTGCGACAGCCGCGTGGCGCGGATGGCCAAGGTGGTGGCCCCCCACAGCAGGGCGGCCAGCAAGCCCATGGCATCGCCCAGCCATTGCAAGGGGCCTGCGGCGGGCGCGCCAAAGCCTTCAGAAAACGCCAAGGCCACGCCGCCAAAGGCGGCCACCATGCCGGCCCACTGGACGGGACGCAGCCGCTCGCTTCGCGCGATCAAGGGCATGCCCAAGGCCACCACAAATGGGCTGAGGTAGATGAAGACGATCATGCGCGAGGCGTGGGTGTACTGCAGCCCCCAGAAGATCAGCGCGAACTCACCGGCAAAGAGCGCACCGGCCAATAGGCCGCCGGGCAGGGTGCCGTCCCGCTCGAACAACGCGATGCCGCGCCAACGAGACCACAGCAGCACCAGGCCGGCTGCACCCAAAGACCGCAGGGCGGCCTGCAGCAGGGGTGGTACTTCGGGCAGGGCTGCCTTGG
>RFPX01000165.1 GCA_009925955.1 Betaproteobacteria bacterium | reverse complement strand
GGGCATGTGGAGATGCGGTACGACGCGGAACAGAAGCGGGTGATTTACCAACCCGTGACCATCGAAGCGCGAGAGATCACGCCCCGCATCATCCGCGAAGAACCCTACGGCGGCTTGCACTGAGCGGCTGGCCCACGAGACGAACATGGCGGACATCAAGAACTACACCCTGAATTTCGGCCCGCAGCACCCCGCTGCGCACGGCGTGCTGCGGCTGGTGCTGGAGCTCGACGGCGAGGTCATCCAGCGTGCCGACCCGCACATTGGCCTGCTGCACCGTGCCACCGAGAAGCTGGCCGAGTCCAAGACCTACATCCAGTCCTTGCCCTATATGGACCGGCTGGACTATGTGTCCATGATGTGCAATGAGCACGCCTACTGCCTGGCCATCGAAAAGCTGTTGGGCATTGAGGTGCCCGAACGCGCGCAGTACATCCGCGTGATGTACAGCGAGATCACGCGCCTGCTCAACCACCTGCTGTGGCTGGGCTGCCACGGGATGGACTGCGGCGCGATGAACATGCTCATCTACTGCTTCCGTGAGCGTGAAGACCTGTTTGACATGTACGAAGCGGTCTCGGGTGCGCGCATGCACGCCGCCTACTTCCGCCCGGGCGGTGTGTACCGCGACCTGCCCGACCGCATGCCGCAGTACCAGGCCAGCAAGATTCGAAACGCCAAGGCCATTGCACAGCTCAACGAGAACCGGCAGGGCTCGCTCCTGGATTTCATCGAAGACTTCACGCGCCGTTTCCCGGCTCTGGTCGACGAGTATGAGACCCTGTTGACCGACAACCGCATCTGGAAACAGCGCACCGTGGGCATTGCCGTGGTGACCCCAGAGCGGGCGCTGAACCTGGGCTTCTCCGGTGCCATGTTGCGCGGGTCGGGCATTGCCTGGGACCTGCGCAAGAAGCAGCCCTACGATGTGTACGACCGCATGGACTTCGACATCCCGGTGGGCGTCAACGGTGACACCTACGACCGCTACTTGGTGCGTGTCGAAGAGATGCGCCAGAGCAACCGCATCATCCAGCAGTGCGTGCAGTGGTTGCGCGCGAACCCGGGTCCGGTGATCACCGACAACCACAAGGTGGCGCCGCCCGACCGTGTGGGCATGAAGTCCAACATGGAGGAGTTGATCCACCACTTCAAGCTGTTCACCGAGGGCTTCCATGTGCCCGAAGGCCAGTCCTATGCGGCGGTGGAACACCCCAAGGGTGAGTTCGGTATCTACCTGGTCAGCGACGGCGCCAACAAGCCCTGGCGCCTGAAGATCCGCGCACCGGGCTTCGCCCACTTGGCGGCGCTGGACGAGTTGACGCGCGGCCACATGATCGCCGACGCCGTGGCGGTGATCGGCACCATGGACGTCGTGTTTGGCGAGATCGATCGATGAGCGGCCACACCATGAGCAACCCCGTGTCCGATAACCCCAGCTATACCCTGAGTGACGCCACCCGCAAGCGCTTTGACCGCGAGGTGGCCAAGTACCCGGCCGACCAGCGGCAATCGGCCGTGATGGCCTGCTTGTCCATCGTGCAGCAAGAAGAGGGCTGGGTGAGTGCAGCTGCTGAGAAGGCCGTGGCCACCTACCTGGGCATGCCCCCGATCGCGGTGGCCGAGGTGACCACCTTCTACAACATGTACAACCAGAAACCCGCTGGGAAGTACAAGCTCAACGTGTGCACCAACCTCCCGTGCCAGCTGCGAGACGGTCAAAAGGCGCTGGAGCACCTGTGCCACCGCTTGGGCGTGGCCGAAGGCGGCACCACGGCCGATGGGCTGTTTACCGTGCAGAAGACCGAGTGCCTGGGCGCGTGCGCCGATGCGCCGGTGATGCTGGTCAACGACCGGCAGATGGTGAGCTTCATGAGCCCTGACCGGCTCGATGAGCTGGTGCAACAGCTGAAGAACGAGGCGTGAGCAGCATGGGCCACACACTTGACCTCTCCCGTTTCCAAGCCAAGGGCACGGAGACCTGTTTCCACGGCAAACACATCAACCCGCAGATCTATGCGGGGCTCAACGGTGGCAACTGGAGTCTGAAGGACTATGAGGCACGCGGTGGCTACGCCGCGCTGCGCAAGATTCTGGGCAAGGACGGCGGTGAGGGCATGACGCCCGACGCCGTGATCGCCGACGTCAAGCTCTCGGCCTTGCGCGGCCGTGGGGGCGCGGGCTTCCCAACCGGCTTGAAGTGGAGCTTCATGCCGCGGCAGTTTCCGGGTCAGAAGTACCTGGTCTGCAACTCCGACGAGGGTGAGCCGGGGACCTGCAAGGACCGCGACATCCTCATGTACAACCCCCACGCCGTGATCGAGGGCATGGCCATTGCGGCCTACGCCATGGGCATCACGGTGGGCTACAACTACATCCACGGTGAGATCTTCGAGGTGTACGAGCGCTTCGAAGCCGCCTTGGAAGAGGCCCGCGCCGCGGGCTACCTGGGCCCGAACATCATGGGCTCCAGCTTCAGCTTCCAGCTGCATGGCCACCACGGTTTTGGTGCCTACATCTGCGGCGAAGAGACCGCGCTGTTGGAGTCGCTGGAGGGCAAGAAGGGGCAGCCCCGCTTCAAGCCGCCGTTTCCGGCCAGCTACGGTCTGTACGGCAAGCCCACCACCATCAACAACACCGAAACCTTCGCCGCGGTGCCCTGGATCATTCGCAACGGCGGGCAGGCCTACCTGGATGTGGGCAAGCCCAACAACGGGGGCACCAAGATCTTCTCGGTGGTGGGGGATGTGAACGCGCCGGGCAACTTCGAGATTCCGATGGGCACGCCGTTTTCCAAGCTGCTGGAATTGGCCGGTGGGGTGAAGGGTGGGGCGCTCAAGGCGGTGATTCCGGGCGGATCCTCGGCACCGGTGCTGCCGGCCCACATCATGATGGACATCACCATGGACTACGACGCCATCGCCAAGGCGGGCTCCATGTTGGGTTCAGGCGCGGTGATCGTGATGAACGACACCCGCTGCATGGTCAAGAGTCTCCTGCGTCTGTCGTACTTCTATCAGCATGAGAGCTGTGGCCAGTGCACCCCTTGCCGTGAGGGCACGGGTTGGTTGTGGCGCATGGTGGACCGCATTGAGAAGGGGCAGGGCCGCATGGAAGACCTGGAGCTCTTGAACTCGGTGGCCGACAACATCCAGGGCCGCACCATCTGCGCACTTGGCGATGCCGCGGCCATGCCGGTGCGCGCCATGATCAAGCATTTCCGTGATGAGTTCGTTCATCACATCGAACACAAGACCTGCGTGGTACCGGCCTATGTCTGACCCCGTGAAGAACCTGGTGGAGATTGAGCTCGACGGCCGCAAGGTCGAGGTTGAGCCTGGCAGCATGGTCATGCACGCCGCGGAAGCGGCGGGCGTGTACGTGCCTCACTTCTGCTACCACAAGAAGCTCA
>RFPX01000164.1 GCA_009925955.1 Betaproteobacteria bacterium | reverse complement strand
TGAGCAAGGCCAGGTCATCCGCGGGCGCCTGAATCACCACCTCCGCCTGCAGGGAAGAACCTACCTGCCCCTGTGTGCGCACATCCTCGATGGCCTTGTTGACCGCCGCCCGGATCTCGATGACGCGCGCCCACTTGGCCAGCAGTGCCGGTTCTGCCGGCGGCAGTGTCCAGTACGTTTGCGTGAAGATCGAGTCCTTGTGCTGCGCGCCGCCGTGCACGGCCCAGGCTTCTTCTGCGGTGAAGCTCAGGAAGGGGGCCATCCACCGCAGCATCGCGTGGGTGATGTGCCACAGCGCGGTCTGTGCACTGCGCCGGGCCAGGCTCTTGGGCGCGGTGGTGTACAGGCGGTCCTTGAGCACATCCAGGTAGAAGGCACCCAGGTCTTCTGAGCAGTACACCTGCAGCTTGGCCACCACCGGATGGAACTCATACACCTCAAAGTGCGCCAGGATTTCCGCCTGCAGCTGTGAGGCCCGCGCCAAGGCATAGCGGTCCACCTCCAACAATTGCTCGGCTGGCACGGCATCACACGTGGCATCGAAGTCGCTGGTGTTGGCCAGCAGGAAACGCAGGGTGTTGCGAATCCGGCGGTAGGCATCCACCACCCGCGCCAGGATCTTGTCGTCAATGCCCAAGTCGCCGCTGTAGTCGGTGGCCGCACACCACAGGCGCAGGATCTCCGCGCCGTACTTCTGATACACCTGTTGCGGCTCCACGCCGTTGCCCAAGCTCTTGCTCATCTTGCGGCCTTGGCCGTCCACCACAAACCCGTGGGTCAGCAGGCCGCGGTACGGCGCACGGTCGAACAAGGCGCAGCCCAGCAGCAAGGAGGAGTGGAACCAGCCGCGGTGCTGATCGTGTCCCTCGAGGTACAGGTCTGCCTCCGGCCCTTCGGCGTGGAAACCCCCGGGGTGCTGGGCCCGCAGCACGTGCCAGAAACTCGATCCCGAGTCGAACCACACCTCCAGGATGTCGGTGCTCTTGCTGTAGTGCTGCGCATCGTGGTCACCCAAGATCTCAGCCGTGCTCACCCGGCTCCAGGCTTCGATGCCACCTTGCTGCACGATGTCGGCAGCCTGGTCCAGGATCTCCATGGTGCGGGGGTGCAGCTCGCCGCTGTCCTTGTGCAGGAAGAAGGGCAGGGGGACACCCCAGCTGCGCTGGCGGCTGATGCACCAGTCGGGCCGGTTGGCGATCATGTCGCGCAGCCGCACACGGCCGTTCTCGGGATAGAACCGTGTGTGGTCGATGGCCTCCAGCGCCAACTGGCGCAGCGTCTTGCCCGCCTTGTCCTTCGTGAACACCCCCTGGCCCTCGTCCATGCGGATGAACCATTGCGCCGCGGCACGGTAGATCACCGGGGTCTTGTGGCGCCAGCAGTGCGGATAGCTGTGCTGAATGTCGGTGGTGTTGAGAATGCGGCCGGCGGCACGCAGCGTTTCGATGATGGTGGGAATGGCCTTCCAGATGTGCTGTCCACCGAACAGCGGGAAGTCGGCGGCATACACACCGCTGCCTTGCACCGGGTTGAGGATGTCGTTCAGGGCCATCCCATGGGCTCGGCAGGAGTTGAAGTCGTCCAAACCATAGGCGGGCGAGGAGTGCACGATGCCCGTACCGTCGTCGGCCGTGGCGTAATCGGCCAGGTACACCGGGCTGTGCCGGTCATAGCCTGTATGGGTCTCGGCCAAGGGGTGCTTGAATCGGATGCCGCCCAGCTGTTCTCCCAGCGTGGTGGCCACCACCGTGCCCTTCAGGCCCCAGCGTTCGAGGCATTTCTCCACGAGGGAGTTGGCCATCATCAACAGCCCGCGCTCGGTTTGCACCAGGGCGTACTCCAAGGCCGGGTTCAGGTTCAGGGCCTGGTTGGCGGGAATGGTCCACGCGGTGGTGGTCCAGATCACCGCGAAAGCAGGCTGAGACAGCGTGGGCAAGCCGAAGGCCGCAGCCAGACGGTCGGCGTCCGCACAGGGGAAGGCCACGTCCAACGTGGTGCTCTTCTTGTCGGCGTACTCGATCTCAAACTCGGCCAGAGATGAGCCGCAGTCAAAGCACCAGTAAACCGGTTTCAGACCGCGGTACACGAAGCCACGCTCCATCACGCGCTTGAAGGCCCGTATCTGTGAAGCCTCGTTGGCCGGGTCCATGGTGGCATAGCGGTGACCCCAATCGCCCAACACCCCCAAGCGCTTGAAGTCCACCATCTGCTGCGCAATCTGCTCGGTGGCATAGGCACGGCTCTTGGCCTGCATGTCGTCACGGCTGAGGCTGCGGCCGTGCTTCTTCTCGATGGCGTTTTCGATCGGCAGACCGTGGCAGTCCCACCCCGGCACATAGTGAGCATCCAAGCCCGCCAACTGTCGGGCCTTGACGATCATGTCCTTGAGAATCTTGTTGGCCGCATGCCCCATGTGGATCTGGCCGTTGGCATACGGCGGGCCATCGTGCAGCACGAACAAGGGCTGACCGCAGCGTGCATCACGCAGGCGGCTGTACCGTCCCTCCTGCTCCCACTGGGCAATCCAGGCGGGTTCGCGCTTGGGCAAATCGCCCCGCATCGGAAAGGGCGTGTCGGGCAGGTTCAGGCTGTGGCGGTGGTCGCCTCCATCCGGGCTGGCTGCGGCGGCGCTTCGGTTCTGGTCGTTCATGGCTTCAATCGGGCGGGTGTCCGGTGGTGGGCACCGGGGTGTGGGTTCTGGCCGGGCCGGTGCAGGGCCCCGGTGGGCGTTGCGGGCTGCGGCAGAGGCTGCTCAAGCACGCCGCCGGCAAACGCGGCAGCATGGGGCCTTGGGCACTTCGGGGGCCCGCATCGACGGGCCCAAAGCCTCAGGAGCGAATTCGGTCGCGGGTGGTCTGGCGCCGTGTGCAGGCGCCGTGCGGCTCCAAACCGTGCGACCGGTTCAGACGGGTCGGCAGGAGCAAAACCAAGCCATGAGGCCCATAAGCACGCATCCTTCAAGTGTACCGCCGGCCGCTGGTGGGGCCCGGGTGTTGGGGTGGCTTATGGGCCGGGTGCGTTCGAGGCCCTGGGCCTGCCGGCAACGCGGGGCTTTCCTGTTGGCCGGCCTGTGCCTTGCCGCACCGTCCGTGGGTGCCGAACCACCACCGGCGGCGGCGCCTGAGCCGGCGCTGCGCCTGGGCGCCTTGGGCCTTTCCGTGTCTGCGCGTCCGGCGTACCCCGGTGCGGCGAGTACGGTGCGCAGCTTCACGCCGCAGTTCCTCGTGCAACGTGGGCGGTTCAGCTTGAGCAACGGTGGCCCGCTGGCCAGCCGTGCAGGCGAGCCGGCCGAAGGCGGTTTGGCGGCCGATGTTCTGGCCCAAGACCGGTTCAGCCTGCGGGCTTCCGTGCTCGTCGATGCCGGTCGCAAGAGCGCCGACGTGGCCCATCTGCGTGGCCTGCACGACATTCCCGCTCACG
>RFPX01000163.1 GCA_009925955.1 Betaproteobacteria bacterium | reverse complement strand
TCGTGAACGCCGACCCCCGCCGCGGCTCCGGCCACGCCACGTCCCTGACCAAGATCCGCTTTGACGACATTGCCAAGGCGCGCCTGGTGCAGCAAGACCTCACGCCCGAGTCGGTGCCCGAAAAAGGCCGCCGCGTCGTTTTGCGCAACAACGCCAACCTGTCCACCGGGGGCAGCGCCACCGACGTGACCGATGACGTGCACCCGGAGGTGGCGGCCCGTGCGGTCGACGCAGCGCGCATGGTGGGCTTGCACGTGTGCGGTGTGGACGTGGTCTGCGAAACCGTGCAGCGCCCCCTGGAAGACCAAGCGGGCGGCATCGTGGAGGTCAACGCAGCGCCTGGCCTGCGGATGCACCTCAACCCGTCCTACGGCAAGGGGCGTGACATCGGCAACCCCATCGTCTCCGAGCTGTATGCCCCCGGTGAGGATGGCCGTATCCCGCTGGTGGCCGTCACCGGCGTCAACGGCAAGACCACCACCACCCGCATGATCGCCCATGTGCTGGCGGCGCAGGGCCTGTGTGTGGGCATGACCAACACCGACGGTGTGTATGTCGGTACGCGGCAGACCGACAGCGGCGATTGCAGCGGCCCCAAGAGCGCGCGCAACGTGTTGTCCCACCCCCACGTGCAGGCCGCCGTGCTGGAGTGCGCGCGTGGCGGCATCCTGCGTGAAGGCCTGGGCTTTGACCGCTGCTCGGTGGCCGTGGTCACCAATGTGGGCACCGGCGACCACCTGGGTTTGAACCACATCCACACGGTGGAGGGCATTGCCCGGGTCAAGAAGGTGATCGTTCAGAACGTGGCACCCAGCGGTTATGCGGTGCTCAATGCGGCCGACCCCTTGGTGGCCGCCATGGGCGACGAGTGCCCCGGGCAGGTCATCTACTTTGCACGCGATTCCCACCACCCCCGTATCGCCTCGCACCGCGGCCGCGGCCGTCGCGTGGTGTTCGTGGAGAAGGGTGAGTTGGTGGCCATGGAGGGCAAGGTGCAGCACCGCTTGCCCCTGGCGGCCGTGCCCATCACACATGGCGGGGCCATTGGCTTCCAGGTGGAGAACACCCTGGCCACCGTGGCCGCCTGTTGGGGACTGAACATGCCCTGGGACGACATCGTCAAAGGCGTGTGCAGCTTCGTCAACGATGCCGACAACGCGCCCGGGCGCTTCAACATGATGAACTATCGGGGGGCCACCCTGGTGGCCGACTACGGCCACAACCCCGATGCCATCAACGCCTTGGTGCAGGCCTTCAAGGCCCTGCCCTTGGCCGAAGGCGGCAAGCGCACCGTGGTGATCAGCGGCGCCGGCGACCGTCGGGATGAAGACCTGCGCGAGCAGACCCGCATCCTGGGTGCTTCATTCGACCATGTGATCCTGTACGAGGACCAATGCCAGCGCGGGCGTTCCGACTGGGAGGTGGTCAAGATCATGCGCCAGGGCCTGGAGGGCGCCGCCCGCACTGTCCACGTCGAGGAGATCCGCGGCGAATTCGTGGCCATCGACGCGGCCTTGTCGCTGCTCAAGGGCGGCGACCAGTGCCTGATCCTGGTGGACCAGGTGGAGCAGGCGGTGGCCTACCTCGAGGAGAAGTGCCGCGCTTGAGTGGCACAACAGTGCCGCGCCCAAGCGGCACGCCACGCCTGCGCTAGGCGAACAGCCCTTTGTGGGCTTCCCGCAGCAGGTTCTTCTGCACCTTGCCCATGGTGTTGCGCGGCAGTTCGCTTTGCACAAACACCCGCTTGGGCACCTTGAAGTTGGCGATGCGCGACTTGAGCGTGGAAATGATGGACTCCGGGTTGAGTGACGCACCAGCCTTGGGAACCACCACGGCCACCACGGCTTCGCCGAAGTCCGGGTGCGGCACACCCACCACCGCGCTTTCGGCCACGCCGCTCATGTCGTTGATCACGCCCTCGATCTCGGCCGGGTACACGTTGTAGCCGCCGCTGATGATGAGGTCCTTGCTGCGGCCCACGATCGTCACACGCCCCGAGACGTCCATCACCCCCACATCGCCGGTCTTGAACCAGCCATCCGCGGTGAACTCCTCTCGGGTCTTTTCCGGCATGCGCCAGTAGCCGCTGAACACGTTGGGCCCGCGCACCTCGATGCCGCCGATCTCGCCGCGCGGGCACTCCGCCCCCTTGTCGTCGCGCACCCGCACGCCCACGCCCGGCAGCGCAAAGCCCACCGTTCCACCGATGCGCTCACCGTCCTTCGCGCTGTACGGGTTGGAGGTCAGCATCACGGTCTCGCTCATGCCGTAGCGTTCCAGGATGGTGTGGCCGGTTCGTGCTTTCCAGGCCTGGAAGGTTTCGGTCAACAGGGGCGCAGAGCCGCTGATGAACAGCCGCATCTTCGAGCATGCGGCCTCGGTCAGTGCCTTTTCACCCAGCATGCGCACATACAGGGTGGGCACCCCCATGAAGACGGTGGCCTCCTGCAAGCGGGCGATGGTGGCCTTGGGATCAAAGCGCGAAAACCAGATCATCTTGGACCCGTTGATCAACGCGCCGTGCGAGGCCACGAAGAGGCCGTGCACGTGAAAGATGGGCAGGGCGTGCACCAGGACATCGCCGGGTTTCCAGCCCCAATACCGCTGCAGCACCTGCGCGTTGCTCAACAGGTTTCCATGGGTGAGCATGGCGCCTTTGCTGCGCCCCGTGGTGCCGCTGGTGTACAGAATCGCGGCCAGGTCATCGGCACCGCGCGGCACCACGGCGTGTTCATCCGAGTGAGGCGCCGCACGCTCCAGCAGGGTGCCGCTGCGGTCGTCGCCCAGGGTGAACACGTGCTTCGTGCCTTTGAGGAAGGCCACCTTGCTGATCCAGCCGAAGTTCTTCGGTGAGCACACCACCACGGCCGGTTCCGCATTGCCGATGAAGTACTCGATTTCCGCAGCCTGATAGGCGTTGTTCAGCGGCAGGTACACATGGCCTGCGCGCAGCACGGCCAGGTACAGGATCAGGTTCTCAACGGACTTGTCCACCTGCACCGCAATGCGTGACTGCGCGGGCAATTCCAGGAAGGCCAGGAGGTTGGCGATGCGTGCACTGGCGCGCTCGAGGTCGCCCCAGGTGTAGTGCAGCGGTGCAAAGTCCTGGCCGATGGGCGCATCGGCGGTTTCCACCGCGATGGCGCCCAGGTCGGCCGGAAAGCCCGCGCGCAGCGCGGCGTACAGGTTGTGGTTCATCTCAGTCCAGCTTCGCGCCCGAGGCCTTGACCACCTCGGCCCAGCGCTTGACTTCACCCGAGACGAAGCGGCCGAAAGCGTCGCCATACAGGTTCGGCGTTTCGGTGCCCAGGCCGGTCCAGGTGTTGCGCAGTTCGGCAGATTCCAAGGCCTTGCGCATCTCGGCCTGCATGGCGGCAATCACGTCGGCCGGCGTGCCCTTGGGTGCCCAGATGCCGTACCAGGTGGCCACCTGGT
>RFPX01000162.1 GCA_009925955.1 Betaproteobacteria bacterium | reverse complement strand
TTTTGAGTCTTGCGAATAGGGGATCACCGTGCCGCTCGTTTCCATGCGCCAACTGCTCGACCACGCCGCTGAGAACGGCTACGGGATTCCGGCCTTCAACGTGAACAACCTCGAGCAGGTTCAGGCGGTGATGTCGGCGGCGGCCGAAGTCGGTGCGCCCGTCATCCTGCAGGCCAGCGCCGGGGCGCGCAAGTACGCCGGGGAAAGCTTCATCAAGCACCTCATCCAGGCCGCCATGGAGGCCTATCCGCAGATTCCGTTGGTGATGCATCAAGACCACGGGACCAGCCCCAAGGTGTGCCAGGGCGCCATCGACCTGGGCTTTGGCTCGGTGATGATGGACGGCTCCCTGATGGAAGACGGCAAGACGCCCTCGAGCTTTGACTACAACGTTGAAGTCACCCGCAAGGTGGTGCAGATGGCGCATGCCGTGGGCGTGACGGTGGAGGGCGAGCTGGGTTGCCTGGGCAACCTTGAAACGGGCGACGCCGGCGAAGAGGATGGAATCGGGGCTGTGGGCAAGTTGGACCACAGCCAGATGCTGACCGACCCGGAGGAGGCCGCGGTGTTCGTGCAGCAAACGCAGCTGGACGCGCTGGCCATTGCCATCGGTACCAGCCACGGCGCCTACAAGTTCAGCCGCAAGCCCACGGGCGATATTCTGGCGATCTCACGCGTGAAGGAGATCCATGCCCGCATTCCCAACACCCATCTGGTGATGCACGGATCGTCTTCGGTGCCACCGGAACTGCTGGCCATCATCAACCAATATGGCGGCAAGATGAAGGAAACCTACGGCGTGCCGATCGAGGAGATCCAGGAAGCCATCAAGCACGGCGTACGCAAGATCAACATCGACACGGACATTCGCTTGGCCATGACGGGCGCGGTGCGCAAGTTTCTGGCGGAGAACCCTGACAAGTTCGATGCGCGAGAGTGGCTCAAGCCCGCCCGCGAAGCGGCGATGCAGGTGTGCAAGGCGCGCTACCTGCAGTTCGGTTGTGAAGGCCAAGCCAGCAAGATTGCCGCGCGCAGCTTGCACGACATGGCCGCAGCCTATCAGCGCGGTGAACTCAACCAAGTGGTCCACTGACACCTGAGGCTGCGCTGTCTTGCAATCCGCGGCCTGTTTCACCTACGGCTCGCTGATGTGGCCCGACATCATGGCCCGGGTGTGTGGGTGCGAGGCGTCTGAACTGCTGCACTGCAGGGCGTGGCTGTCGGGCCATTCGCGTCACCCCGTGCTGGGGCAAGACTACCCTGGCTTGGTGGTTCGAAGGGGCGCAGCACCGCTGCAGGGGGTGCTGTACCGTGGGCTAAGCCCCCATCACCTCCAGCGCCTAGACGCTTTTGAGGGCCAGGAGTACGAGCGTGTGGCCGTGGAGGTGGCGCTTGAAGCCCCCGGGGCCTCCCGCGCCTTTGCTACGGTTGCGGGTGGTGGGGCGACGGGTGCCGTCGAGCAGGCCTGGGTGTACCGCTACCGTGCAGATTTGGCGCACCGGTTGGGCCCTGGCGATTGGAGCGAGCAAGGGTTTGAAACGCAGGGCAAGGCGCGCTTTTGTGCGACCTACATGGGATTTGCCCAGACACACACGCCCTAAAATCAAGGGCAGCGAGGGTCTGCGATCCTGCATGCCTTGATGCCCTGATGCTGGACCCCCAACTGGACGCCCTGTGACTGCTCCCATCGCCTTGTTGAATTCATCCATCACGTCCTTGCCCCTGTTGGCGCGCGGCAAGGTGCGGGACAACTACGCAGTAGGGCATGACCGCATCCTGATGGTGGCCAGCGACCGGCTGTCGGCCTTTGATGTGGTGATGGGCGAGCCCATTCCCGGCAAGGGCGAATTGCTCACCCGCATGGCGCTGTTTTGGTTTGCGCGCTTGGGCCATGTGGTCCCCAACCACCTGACCGGCGAAGACCCGCTGTCGGTGGTGCAGGCCCAGGAGAAGCCGCAGGTGATGGGGCGCTCGATGCTCGTCAAGCGTCTCAAGCCCTTGCCAGTAGAAGCGGTGGTGCGTGGCTACTTGGCCGGCAGCGGTTGGAAGGAATACCAACAGAACCAGGCCGTTTGCGGCGTGGCCTTGCCGGCCGGTTTGCGCAATGCGCAGAAACTGCCCGAGCCCATCTTCACTCCGGCGACCAAGGCCGAGATGGGCGAGCACGACGAGAACATCAGCTTCGAGCGCATGGTCGACATCATCGGGAAGGACCTGGCCGAGCGGGTGCGTACCGTGTCGATTCGCCTGTATCGCGAGGCGGCCGATTACGCCCTGGGCAAGGGCATCATCATTGCTGACACCAAGTTTGAATTCGGTTTGGACGAGGCCGGCACCCTGACCCTGATGGACGAGGTGCTCACACCGGATTCATCACGCTACTGGCCGGTGGAGAGCTATGCCGTGGGCGAGAACCCGCCGAGCTACGACAAGCAGTTCGTACGGGATTGGCTGGAACAGGCCACGGTCCATGGGGCACCGTGGAACAAGCAGGCGCCTGCGCCGGCGCTGCCCGATGAAGTGGTGCAGCGCACCGCGCAGAAGTACCGCGAGGCCTTGGATCGCTTGATGGGCTGACCGCTTGCGCGGCCGTACCGCCGGCTGCGCTGAGGTTGGCGGCGCGCAGGGTCTGCGATGACCCAGGGTCAGAACAGGGCCATGCTCAACTTGCGGCGGTACTGGTCCACCAGCGGGTCGCCGCTGGGTACGGCGGCTTTGCCGGTGAGTTCAAGCCCGCCCTTGGACGCCGCGGCATCGCCTGCTGCCGGCTTGGGCTGAGGCTTGGTGATGATCTCCAGGATGGCCACATACGTCTTGCGCGCCCGCTCGTCACTCCACGCTTTGTCGCGCATGATGATTTCCAGCAACTCGTCCATGGCCTCGGTGTGGCGGCCAGCGGCGAAGTGGCATTGGGCCAGTTCGAAGCGGGCTTCGAAGTCGCGCCGGTTGGCGGCGATGGCCGCTTGCAGCGCGTCGATGGTCCTTGCACCAGCGGCGGCTTGCACCGCTTGGATCCAGTGGCCAGCGGCCACCAGACGGGCGTTTAGCCCGTAGCGGCCCGCCACCTCGTCGAAGGCGCTGCGCGCTGCAGCCACCTCGCCGAGCTCCAACAGCAGCTGGATCAGGTCAAAGCGCGCGGTGTCGTTCTCGGGGTCGGCCTGCACGGCAGCCTGCAGCTTGTCCAGGGCGGCATGGGCATCCCCGTCTTCCATCAGGGCTTCGGCTTCTTCCACCTCGGCCAGCGCTTCCAACTCATCGGTGCTGGGCACGTGCTTGTCCAAGAACTCGCGGATCTGCGATTCAGGCAAGGCGCCCACGAAGCCGTCCACCGGCTGGCCTTGGCTGAACATCACGCAAAAGGGAATGGAGCGCACGCCAAACATTTGGCTGAGCTGGCCGGCGATTTGGGGTTGGTCGTCGCTGTTGAGCTTGGCCAGCTTGAAG
>RFPX01000161.1 GCA_009925955.1 Betaproteobacteria bacterium | reverse complement strand
ACGCCACCACGGGCGTGCGCAACCGTGATTCCCGCTTTTTCCTGAAACAAGACGGCTCCATCGAAGCGCTGTCCAGTTCCGCCACCGCGGCCGCGGGCTGGACCCAGCCGGCGAACTCGGTGGAAGTCGACACCAACGTTGCTTACGGCATTGAAAGCGCCGGTCTGTCTGCCACGGATTGGCTGATGCGGCGGGTGGCCGATGAGTTTCGGCTCAACAGCACCTCGCTGGCGGCCGGATCTGTGCTGTCCCAGAAACCAGAGCCGGAGATGAATGTGGACCTGTCTTCTCTGGATACCGCCAGCCTGGTTCGGCTGTTGAACATGCTCACCGGACGCGCCCGAGATGGCCAGCGAGATGCCGTGATTGGCAACGCCCGCGATCTGGCGGCCAATGCGTCGCGGCTGGGGCTGTCTGCAGCCAACCTTCGCAACGCCCTGGAACTGCAGGCCACCTACGCCGGCAACAGCACCGTCAATTCGGCGGTCGAATCACTGCTCTCCGGTCAAGCCAACGCCACCCGGGATGCGTTGGTCAACACGGCCATGTCCAACCTGGTCGCCAGCAAGCAAAGCGAGTTTCAGGGGGCCCAGTTGGCCTTCGATACCAGCCCAGCCGCCAAGCTCAACAACAGCCAGCTCACCCGCATGATGCAGTTGCTGGGCAAATCACTGGACGCCAGCCTGCAAAGCGCGGCCGATATCGCCCTGATGGACAACCCCTTCCTGCGGCAGTTCGGATCGGAACTCGACTACAACCAAACCAGTGATGGCTTGCTGATCCAAAGCATGGGTGGTGCGACGCGTGCGCAGCAAGCCGCCTTTGTTCAGGAGCAACTCAAGGCGGCCCTCAACGATCCGGCTTTCAGGCAAAACCTGGTCGACGCCATGGCGGCACAAGCCCCGGACCTGGGTACCGCTGCACTCGACCTGACCGACCAGCAAGCCCTGTACGGCCAAGTGGCCGATGCGCTGATCGCGGCGGCGGTGCAGGACGAGGCGTACTTGGAGGATGTGGCTGCGCAGTCGGTGCAATTCCGCGCCGAGATCTCACAACTGATTGGCAATGAGGTGGAGGCCAGTCGCGAACGCGAGTCGGTCTACAAGAACGTATAGGCTGACTTCAGCGCTGACAACGCCCCTGGCCAATCCCCAGGGCTGGGTTGACGAAACAGGCGGGCCCTTGGGTACCACACCGTGGTGGTTCCCTGGCGGCCCCAGCGCCAGTCCGCAGGCTGCGGCAGCACCACGGCGCAGGCCACCCCCAAGGCACCCGCCAAGTGGGCGATGGAAGTGTCCACCGAGATCACCAGGTCCAACTCCAGCATCGCCGCAGCCGTATCTGCAAAGGACCAAGCGGGGTGAAACAGCTGTAGGTCGCAAGCGGCTTGATGCTCATCATCGCGCAGGCAATCCCCCTGCAAGCTGACCCAGTTCACCGCGTTGAACCCTGCATGGCCCACGAGCGCCAGCGGCAGGCTCCGTATCACGGGGCCAAGCGCCTGGCCGCGCCAAGCCAGGCCCACGCGCGGACGCGTCTGGCGAGGCCGCGGTACTTCCGGAAGGGCACGGCGATCGGCCGGCAACTTGAGCCATGTGGCCGGTGTGAGCTGCTGCAGGGTTTCGGGCCGAACATCGAGCAAAGCAGGCAGCCACTGCGCATCGCATACGGCGTCGAAACGCGCTGCTTGCGCTTCGGGACTCCCTTCCAACAAGACTTGAATGCCTTGGCTGGCGCAGGCCAACAATGGGTAGGCTTCGGGCCTGGCCAATAGGGTCACCGCGACCCCTTGATCGGCCAACCACGGCAAGAATCGACCAAACTGAAAGGTGTCGCCGTGCCCGTTCTCACTGGTCACCAGCAGCCGTTGACCCTTGAGCTGGTCCACACCAGGCTCGGTCCATAAGCGTGCGCCTGCTGCAAGCGCGCGCCGAGTGTGAGGCGCATGGTCAGCTGCACGGTCGCGGGTACGCCACAGCGCCCAGCCTTCAGCCCAATCGCCGGCTGCCAGGCGTTGCAGGCCCACGGCCACGCGGCGGGGGGAATCCGACAGCCGCGCGCAGGCCTGGCGCGCGCACAACTCCGCAGCCTCGTATTGACCCAGGGCCTCCAGGGCCAGCGTGCGCAGCTGCATCCACGCCAGCACCTGCGGCCCGGCAGGCTCGCCCCCCTGTGTCTGCAAGAGAGCCGTACTGCGTGCCAAGACCGTTTCGTGGTCATGGCGAAGCGCCAGCAACTGCAGCCAACCACACTCGGCCTGTGCGTGCTCGGGCTGCAGCTGCAGCGCACGCATGAGAGGCGGTACGGCCGCGTCCAACTGGTGTTGGTCCAGCAGGCGTCGGCCCAGGGCAGCCTGCGCATCAGCAGACTGCGGGGCGGCCTGGGTGGCGGCAAGTGCGGCCGCCAGCGCCGGCTCCAACAGGCCTCGGTGCGCGCAACGTTCTGACAGTGTCAACAAGGCACCCAACGCCGCGGGCGAACCCGGTGCACGCTCGATCAGCAAGGCCTGCAGGCGCATGAGCCCACTGGCTTCAGCCAATTCACTGGCCACCGACAAGCAGCGCCCGGCCACCACCGCCAGTTCAGCCTCTTGTCGCGTCTTGGTCAGCGTGCGCAAGCCCACCCGCAGGGCCTCCTCCAGCCGGCCTTGCATCACCAGGCTCTTCATCCACAGGTCCGGCGCTGCGCATGGGGGCCCGCCAACTTGGCGTAGCCATGCCCTCGCATCGGCCAGGCTCAGGATGTGCTCCGCAGCAGGGGCTGCCCGCTGCAAGCCTAAGAGCGCTTTGGCCAGGGTTGCAAGCGGCTCGTCCCATCGGCCCTCGCGCACCTGGCGAAAGAGCTCCAGGCTTGGATACCAGGGGGTCGTAGAACCTTGGATGCCCCAACGCCAATCGGGTACTGCGCTTAACGGCACCAGGGTCTTGAGGCCCAGCGATCCCGACAGATGGGCATGCACGGTGTCGACCGACACCACCAGGTCCATCAAGGTCATCGCGGCGGCGGCATCGGGAAAGCTCCAGCTGGCATGGTGCAAGCCCAGCCGCCGGGCTGGTGCCAGCTCGTCATCCTGCAAGGGGCCATGCTGAAGGCTGTACCACTCGACGCCGGGAATCGCCCAGCGCTCCACCTCTGACAGTGGAATGCTGCGCTGAGCAAGGTTGCTTCGGGTGCCTCGCCAGCACAGGCCAACGCGAAGGCCACGCCGTGGCCCAAGCGACAAGCGCAAGGCCTGAACCCGCGCAGGGTCGGCCGTCAAACACTGCGCCGGTGCAGCCGCGGCAACGTTTTCCAGCGTGATTCCCAGCAGTGCCGGCAAGCTGTACACATCAGCCACCCATTGGGCCGCCGGAAAGGGTTCACCCACTTCGATGACCTGCAGTTGCGGGTGCAGGCTGCGCATAAGCTCCGCCATCCCAGGGGGCACCTGCAAGGTCACCCTCGCGCCG
>RFPX01000017.1 GCA_009925955.1 Betaproteobacteria bacterium | reverse complement strand
CAGATGCAGTCCACATCGACTTCGATGGCGTCGTCCAAAAAGCGGTCCAGCAGCACGGGCGACTTTTCGCTCACGCGCACGGCTTCGCGCATGTAGCGCTCCAGGTCTTTGTCTCCGTGCACGATCTCCATGGCACGCCCGCCCAGCACGTAGCTGGGGCGCACCACCAGGGGGTAACCAATTTCCTGAGCCAATTGCAGGGCCGCCTCTTCGGTGCGGGCGGTGCGGTTGGGCGGCTGCTTCAGGCCCAATTCGTGCAACAACTTCTGAAAGCGCTCGCGGTCTTCGGCGATGTCGATGCTGTCGGGCGAGGTGCCGATGATGGGCACCCCGTTTGCTTCGAGATCCAAAGCCAGCTTGAGCGGCGTTTGGCCGCCGTACTGGACGATCACACCCGCGGGCTTTTCCTTGTCGACGATCTCCAGCACGTCTTCCAGCGTGACCGGTTCGAAGTACAGCCGATCGGACGTGTCGTAGTCGGTGGAGACGGTTTCCGGGTTGCAGTTGACCATGATGGTCTCGTACCCGTCCTCGCGCATGGCCAGCGCGGCGTGCACGCAGCAGTAATCGAACTCAATGCCCTGACCAATGCGGTTGGGGCCACCGCCCAGCACCATGATTTTCTTGCGCGTGGAGGGTTGGGCCTCGCACTCTTCGTCGTAGGTCGAGTACATGTAGGCGGTTTGCGTGGCGAACTCCGCCGCGCAGGTGTCCACCCGCTTGTACACCGGGCGAACGCCCAGGCCGTGGCGGGCCTTGCGCACCGCATGCTGGTCCGTGCCCAAGAGCCGCGCCAGACGCTTGTCCGAAAAGCCCTTCTTCTTCAGGTGGCGCAGTTCATCAGCCGACAGGCTCTGCAAGGTGCGGCCCTTGACCTGGGCTTCGGTCTTGATCAGATCTTCGATTTGCGCCAGGAACCAGGGGTCGATCTTGGTTTCTTCAAAGACGTCGTCCAGCGTCATGCCGATGCGAAAGGCATCGCCCACAAACAGGATGCGTTCGGGGCCGGGCTCACCGATCTCTTCGATGATCTCGTCACGGTCTTGGCTGCGCTCGCTCAAGCCGTCGATGCCGGTCTCCAGGCCGCGCAGGGCCTTCTGAAAGCTCTCTTGGAAGGTGCGGCCCATGGCCATCACCTCGCCCACCGACTTCATCTGCGTCGTCAGGTGGGGATCGGCTGCTGGGAACTTCTCAAAGGCAAAGCGCGGAATCTTGGTGACCACGTAGTCGATCGAAGGCTCGAAGGACGCGGGCGTGGCACCACCGGTGATGTCGTTCTTGAGCTCGTCGAGCGTGTAGCCCACCGCCAGCTTGGCCGCGATCTTGGCAATCGGGAAGCCCGTGGCCTTGGAGGCCAAGGCCGAAGAGCGAGACACCCGCGGGTTCATCTCGATCACGATCATCCGCCCGTTGTCCGGGTTGATGGAGAACTGCACGTTCGAGCCGCCCGTGTCCACGCCGATCTCCCGCAGGATGGCGATGGAGGCGTTGCGCAGCAGTTGGTATTCGCGGTCGGTGAGTGTCTGCGACGGCGCCACGGTGATGGAGTCCCCGGTGTGGATGCCCATGGGGTCCAGGTTTTCGATCGAGCAGACGATGATGCAGTTGTCCGCCTTGTCGCGCACCACCTCCATCTCGTACTCTTTCCAACCGATGAGGGACTCTTCGATCAGCAGTTCCTTGGTCGGCGACAGGTCCAAGCCGCGCTTGCAGATCTCTTCAAACTCTTCGGGGTTGTAGGCAATGCCGCCACCCGTGCCGCCCAAGGTAAAGGACGGGCGAATCACCATCGGAAAGCCGTTGCCCCCGATCTCGGCCTGGATGCGCTTTTGAACCGCCCAGGCGTCCTCCAGGGAGTGTGCGATACCGGACTTGGCTGAATCCAGCCCAATCTTGGTCATCGCGTCCTTGAATTTCAGGCGGTCCTCGGCCTTTTCGATGGCGTGTTCATTCGCCCCGATCATCTCCACCCCGTGCTTGGCCAGCACCCCGTTGCGGGCCAGGTCCAGGGCGCAATTCAGCGCCGTCTGTCCGCCCATGGTGGGCAGCAGCACCATCTTTTCGTGGGGGTGTTGCGCACGCTCCTTGGCAATGATCTTTTCCACCACCGGCCAGGTGATGGGCTCGATGTAAGTGGCATCGGCCATGCCCGGGTCGGTCATGATGGTGGCCGGGTTGGAATTCACCAACACAACGCGGTAACCCTCTTCGCGCAAGGCCTTGCAGGCTTGCGCGCCGGAGTAGTCAAACTCGCAGGCCTGGCCGATGATGATCGGGCCGGCACCAATGATCAGGACCGATTGGATGTCGCTGCGCTTAGGCATTCTGGTTCTCCTGGTGGGCCTTCATGAGCGCAGTGAAACGGTCGAACAGATAGGCAATGTCATGGGGCCCGGGTGAGGCTTCGGGGTGCCCTTGGAAGCAAAAGGCTGGGCGGTCGGTTCGGGCCAGGCCCTGCAGGGTGCCGTCGAACAGGCTGATGTGCGTGGCACGCAGGTGGGCCGGCAGCGAATCGGCGTCCACCGCGAAGCCGTGGTTCTGGCTGGTGATGGACACCCGGCCGCTGTCCAGGTCCTTGACGGGATGGTTGGCACCGTGGTGCCCGAACTTCATCTTGAAGGTCTTGGCGCCGCTGGCCAGAGCCATGATCTGGTGACCCAGGCAGATGCCAAAGGTGGGCGTGCCGCTGTCCATGAGGGTGCGCGCGGCCTCGATGGCGTAGTCGCAAGGCTCGGGGTCTCCGGGGCCGTTGCTCAGGAAGAACCCGTCGGGCTTGAGGGCCATCGCCTCGGCAGCCGGCGTCTTGGCCGGCACGACGGTGATACGGGCTCCGCGCTGGGCCAACATGCGCAGGATGTTGCGCTTGACGCCGAAGTCGTAGGCCACCACGTGAAAGAGGGCCGAGGCGGGCTCGTGGAATCCTGCGGACCCCGCAGCCGAACCGGGGGCTGCGCCGCCATGGGCGGTCAGGCCCCACTCCCCTTGGGTCCACACATGGCGCTGCGTGGTGCTGACCACCTGGGCCAGGTCCAAGCCCGCCATGGACGGCGCCGCCTGGGCCAACGCCACAGCTTCACTAATGTCCTGGGGGGACACCGCGTGCCCTGTAGCAAAGGTTTGGATACAACCGTTTTGGGCGCCGGTGGTCCGCAGGTGTCGGGTCAAGCGCCGTGTGTCGATCCCGGCAATGCCCACCGTTCCTTCAGCCTGAAGGTAGTCGCCCAGGCTGGCCGTCTGGCGGAAGTTGGAGACCCGCAGCGGCAAGTCCTTGATGATCAGGCCCGCCGCGAACACATGCGTGCTTTCGGTGTCCTGCGGGTTCACACCGGTGTTGCCGATGTGCGGATACGTCAGGGTGACGATCTGACGGGTGTAGCTGGGGTCGGTGAGGATTTCCTGGTAGCCGGTCAATGCGGTGTTGAACACCACCTCACCCACGGTGTTGCCGGGGGCGCCGATCGACTGGCCAAGGAATACCGTGCCATCTGCAAGGGCGAGGATGGCGGGAGGCAGGGCAGGCAGCAAAGGTCACTCCAGTTGCACGCCCAACCTGAACGAAAGGCCTCGGGAAAACGGGCATCTGCCGCCGTCCTTTGGCCTTTGTGCGGGGTGGTGG
The DNA here is from genome assembly GCA_009925955.1 of Betaproteobacteria bacterium. GTDB lineage: Bacteria > Pseudomonadota > Gammaproteobacteria > Burkholderiales > Burkholderiaceae_C > RFTU01. Next base: position 9,659 of record RFPX01000017.1, on the reverse strand, counting down.
ATCGAGGGGTGATGCCTGGGCGTGCCGGTTGATCAGGTAAACCTGTGGAGTATAGCCGAGGGTTACCCCTAGACACCCCGCCCCAGGGTGTCCGACCCGCTGCGGGTGGGTCGGATCACCGCGCGGCCGTCAAAGGCCCAGTGCGGCAATACCCGCCTTGGCGATCTGGGCGTCCTCGGTGGACTTCACGCCACTGACCCCCACCGCGCCGATGCAGTGGCCTTGGGCCGTGATGGGAACCCCGCCCTCCAGCATGGCGTCAATGGTGGGTGCGCTCAAAAATGAGGTCCGGCCTTGGTTGATGATTTCTTCGTACACGCGGCTCTCACGACGGCCCAAGGCGGCCGTGCGGGCCTTGCCGGGCGCGATGTGGGCCGAGACCGGGGGAGCGCCATCCAGGCGCTGCAGCCACAGGAGATGGCCACCCTCGTCGGTGATGGCGATGGTGACCGCCCACTGGTTTTTCGTCGCTTCGGCTTCGGCAGCTTGCGCCACGCGTCGTACCTCTTCGAGGCTTAGATAGGGTTTGGTGTTCATGCTTTTGGGACCTGGTCAGACAAAACCCCGGTACTTTAGTGGATTGGCGATGTCCCGCCGGGGGAACTAAACTGGGGCTGTCGCATCAAAGTGACCATGGCGGCCTTCTGTTAGAGGCCCCAGTGCAACCAAGGAGCATTGCAAGATGAACGAAGGTATCCAGACCGCCTACGGTTTCGGCGGCGTGGTGTCCACCCCCGCCCAGCGCAACCGCGTGCTGCGCAACACCTATGCCCTGCTGGCACTGTCGATGATCCCAACGGTGTTGGGCGCCTGGCTGGGCGTGTCCACCGGCATCATGGCCCGCATGGGCACCGGGATGAGCGTCATCCTGTTCCTGGCCGGCGCCTTTGGCTTTATGTTTGCCATTGAGAAGTTCAAGAACTCGGCCGCAGGCGTGGGCTTGCTGTTGGGCTTCACCTTCTTCATGGGCCTGATGCTGTCGCGCATGCTCGCGGCCATCTTGGGGCTGTCCAACGGTGCCACGCTCATCATGTACGCCTTCGGCACCACCGCGGCCGTGTTCTTTGCCATGGCCAGCTTGGCCTCGGTCATCAAGCGCGACCTCAGTGGCATGGGCAAGTTCCTGTTTGTCGGCGCCATCATCCTGCTGGTGGTGGGGCTGATCAACATCTTCGTGCAGTCCAGCGTGCTGATGATGACGCTGTCGGTGATGGCCGCAGGTCTGTTCTCGGCCTACATGCTGTACGACCTCAAGCGCGTGATCGACGGTGGCGAAACCAACTACGTCAGCGCCACGCTGGCCATCTACCTTGACATCTACAACGTGTTCCAGAGCCTGCTGGCCCTGTTTGGCATCTTCGGCGGCGAGCGCGACTGACGCCCCTCGCGCCGCTCCCCTGAAAAAACGCCCGCATCGCGGGCGTTTTTCATGGCCGGTGCGCGTGCTCCAGATCTTGGTGTTCAAAGACCGCCATGCTTTCCACATGGGCGGTGTGGGGGAACATGTTGACGACCCCAGCGTGGGTGCATCGGTAGCCCGCCTGGTGCACCAAGAGACCTGCGTCACGGGCCAGGGTGGCAGGGTTGCAGCTGACGTAAACGATGCGCCGTGGCGGTTTCCAACCGGGCACGGGTGCGCCGACCGCGTCGGCCAAGGCCTTGCACAAAGCCAGCGCGCCCTCGCGGGGCGGGTCGACCAGCCACTTGTCGGCATGACCATCGGCCATCAAGCGCTCCGCGCTCATCTCAAAAAGGTTGCGCTCGACAAACGAGGTCCGCTGCGCACAAGCATTGAGTGCTGCGTTGCCCTGGGCACGCTCCACCAGGGCCGCGCTGCCCTCCACGCCCAGCACCGCGGCCGCTGAACGGGCCAGCGCCAAGCTGAAGTTGCCCAAGCCACAGAACCAATCGATCACCCGCTCGGTGGGCTGGGGCTGCAGCAAGCGCACGGCCCGGCCCACCATCACGCTGTTGATGCCGGCATTGACCTGTGTGAAGTCGGTGGGCTTGAACGGCATCACGACACCGAATTCCGGCAAGCGGTAGACCAGGTCCAGGCCCGCCTCCCCGTGGCCGCCCAGTCGATGAACCGTGTCGGGCCCCTTGGGCTGCAGCCACCACTGCAGTCCGATGGCCTGTTGAGCGGCCGCGAACCCCTCCAGTTGCTGCACATCCGCGGGTGGCAAGGGCACCAAGTGGCGCAAGACCAGGGCGGTGCTCGGGCCGTAAGACCCGTCGGGCATCTGCCGTTCACCCACGGCCAATTCGATCTGGGGCAGACGGTCACGGGTTTGCAGGGAACCGATCAATCCGCGCAAGGGCAGCAGGAGCCGGCTCACACCAGCGGGCAGGATGGCGCAGCTGGCCATGTCGGCCACGTAGCGCGACTGGCGCTCATGGAAACCCACCAGCACCACGCCCTTGGCCGCCACATGGCGCACCGACAGGCGCGCGCGGTGGCGGTAGGCCCAAGCAGGGCCCTCAATCGGGCGCAGGATTTGTTCAGCCCTCACCTTGGCCAGGTGCGCCAGGTTGTCCTCCAGGGCCCGCTGCTTCACAGCCACCTGGGCACTGGGCTCCAGGTGTTGGACCTTACAGCCACCACAGGCCCCGCGGTGCAAGCCAAAGTGCGCACAGGCCGGCTGCACGCGCAAGGGGCTGGGGCGCGCCAGCTCGCACAACTCGCCCTGCTCCCAGGCGTTCTTGCGCCGCTGGATCAGGGCACGCACGGTCTCGCCGGCCAGGGCACCCTCGATGAAGACCACCTTGCCCTGCGCGTCGTGCGCCACGCCCTGGCCTTCCAGGTCCAGTGACTCCACCTGCAGCCAGTCGCTGGCGCTGGGTGGGGCTGCCGCGCGCCTCATCGGGCCGGCAGGTACCGGGCCGGGTCGACCGGCTTGCCATCACGGCGGATTTCAAAGTGCAACTGAACCCGCTCGGCGTCGGTGCTGCCCATCTCGGCAATCTTTTGGCCCCGCTTGACCACCTGATCCTCCTTCACGAGGAGCGTTTGGTTGTGCGCATAGGCACTCAAGAAGGTGCTGTTGTGCTTGAGGATCACCAAGTTGCCGTAACCACGCAGGGCCGATCCGGCATAGACCACCCGCCCATCGGCGGCTGCCAGCACCGCATCGCCCGCCTTGCCGCCCAGGTCAAGCCCCTTGTTGCGTTGCTCATCAAAGCCCTGCAGCACGGGGCCGGTTGCGGGCCAACCCCACGTGAGCTCGGCGGTGCCCCCTTCGGACTCACGCGCCGCATCGGCCGCGCTGCCCGAGCCCACGCGCGGGGCAACCACGCCGCCAGCAGCGCCGCCAGAGCGTTCAGCGGGGCGATCCGCCGCACGATCAGAAGCGCGATCCGCTGCGCGCTCGGAGGGCCGGGCAGCCACGCGCGCCGCCGTCGCCTCTGGGCGAACCCGCAGGACCTGCCCCACTTCGATCACATTGGGGTTGTCGATCTGGTTCCAACGGGCAATGTCGCGCCAGTTTTGGCCATGGTCCAACCCGATGCGAACCAGCGTGTCGCCAGGCTTGACGGTGTAGTAACCCGGCTTGCCGGCCATGGACGCCGTTTCGCCGGAGGAAGACACGGCGCTGGTGGTGGCACCGGGCGCTTCGGTCGGGTTGGCCCGGGCTGCCGAAGCTGCGGCCGAGGTGGGCGCTCGGCCCACACTGCGGTCTTCAACCACCACGGTTCGCTTGGTGGGGCTGCCGCAAGCCGCCAGGACCACCACCGACGTCAGGAGGCATCCCATCCACAGGCGGCGAAAACTCAGGGGCATTGAACTCATTGCGCCCCGGATTTTAGGGGCACGAAGTGCACGGGCTCATGCAAGGTGTGGGTGTATCCGCTGTCCTGGCGGTCCACCACCAAGAGCATGTGACCACCGTGGGCCTGGGAGTGCACGGGCGCCACCAGGCGCCCACCCACGGCCAGTTGGTCCAGCCAGGCCTGGGGGATGTCGTCGCCTCCGGCGGCGGCCACGATGCTGTCGTAAGGCGCGGACGGGCCATGCCCCAGGCGGCCGTCGCCCCAAATCAGCATCAGCCGCTGCGCCCGCCAGGGCTCCAGGCGCTGGCGGGCCTGCTCATGCAAGGGGGCCAGACGCTCAATGGACACCACCTGCCGCGCCACCAGACACAGGACCGCCGCCTGGTAGCCACAGCCCGTTCCGATTTCGAGGGCCTTGCCCAGGTGGCCCAAGGCCTGAGCCCGGACCCCCTCATGCAGCAAGCTGAGCATGCGGGCCACCACCGAGGGCTTGGAAATCGTCTGGCCCAGCCCGATCGGCAGGCAACATCCGAGCCACGACCGAAGGTTTCGAGATGGTCTGTCCCAGGCCGATGGGCAAGCTGGTGTCTTCATAGGCTTGAGCGGCCAGGGCGGAGTCGACGAACTGGTGCCTGGGGACCTGTGCCATGGCCTGCAGCACGGGCTCGCAGCGAATGCCGCCTTGTTGGAGGCGGCTGACCATGCGGCGCCGAACGGCCTCCGAGTCCAGGCCCACACCGGAAGGTGCCACCACACGGGCCGCGTCTTGAGCCGCCTGCTCCACCGGGCGCTGGGGGCGCAGCACGGGGGCCCTGTTGGCCGCCCCTGGAGCCGTGGCCGCCACTGAAGCCGGAAAGCGAGAACGGCGGGCCGGTGGGCGTGCAGAGTCGCTCATCGGGGCTCAGGCGCCAGCGCCCCGAGGGCTCCGGACCAATCCCCCAGGTGCTGGTGGTCGGTGAGGTCGATCTGCAGCGGCGTGATGGACACCGCACCGTGGGCGGTGGCGTGAAAGTCGGTTCCGGGGCCGGCCTCGCGCGCATCCCCGGCCGGGCCAATCCAATAGATGGGCTCGCCGCGCGGGCTGGTCTGGCGCACCACCGGTTCGCTGGCATGGCGCCGCCCCAGGCGCGTGATGCGCCACGGGAGTTGCGCCGCATCGCCACGGTTGGGAATGTTCACGTTCAGCAAGAAGGCGCGCCCCAACAAGCCTTGATGGATCACCCGCTCGACCACGGCACGTGCCACCGCGGATGCAGCGGCCAAGTCGCCCCAACCCTTGTCGACCTGCGAGAAGGCAATGGCGGGCACGCCGAACAGGAAGCCCTCCATCGCGGCGGCCACCGTGCCCGAATACAGCGTGTCATCGCCCATGTTCGCGCCCTGGTTGATGCCCGAGACCACCAGGTCGGGCCTGGGCAGCAGGCCGGTCAGTGCCACGTGCACGCAGTCCGAGGGCGTTCCGTTCACGTACCGATAGCCATTGGCTGCGGTGTACACCGACAGCGGGCGGTTGAGCGTCAGGGCGTTGGACGTGCCGCTGGCGTTTTGCTCCGGCGCGATGATGTCCAAGGTTCCCAAGCCCTGCATGGCCTGCGCCAAGGCAGCCAGACCAGGGGCCAAATAGCCGTCGTCGTTTGCGATCAGAATACGCATAGGCCCATTGTAGGCAGCACCCCTGGCACACGGCGGTGCATCCCCCGGGACCAGCAAGCGAGGAACACGATGCACGGATGGCTATGCGACAACCCCACTGGCGCGGATCAACTGCGCTGGAAGCCCCTGAACCTGGGGCAGCCTGGGCCTGGGCAGGTCTTGGTGGCCGTTCGCGCAGCCAGCCTCAATTTTCCCGATCTGCTGACCGTGGAGAACAAGTACCAGATCAAGCCGCCCCTGCCCTTCGTGCCCGGCGCAGAGTACGCGGGCGTGGTGGAGGCGGTGGGCCCCGATGTCAGCCACCTGCAACCGGGTCAACACGTGGCCGTCATTGGTGCGGCCGGTGGCTTTGCTACGCATGCCATGGCCTCGGCGCCACACTGCCTGCCCTTGCCGGCGTCCGTGCCCTTTGAACACGCGGCCGCCTTCGCCTTCACCTATGGCACCACACACCATGCCCTGATCGACCGGGCCGCCCTGAAGGCGGGTGAAACCGTGTTGGTCCTGGGGGCCGCTGGCGGCGTGGGCACCTCGGCCATTCAGGTGGCCAAAGCCGCTGGCGCGCGGGTGATCGCCGGCGTGTCCAGCGATGAAAAGGCGGCGTTCTGCAAAACGCTGGGGGCGGACGATACGCTGAACTACAGCCAAGAGGACGTGCGCGAGCGCCTCAAGGTTCTCACACAAGGTCGTGGCCCGGATGTGGTCTACGACCCGGTTGGCGGGTCGCTGGCCGAGCCCGTGTTCCGCTCCATCGCCTGGCGTGGGCGCTACCTGGTGATCGGCTTTGCAGGAGGCATGATTCCAGCCCTGCCGTGGAACCTGGCCCTGCTCAAGGGTGCCTCGGTCGTCGGGGTGTTCTGGGGAGACTTCGTGCGGCGTGAGCCCGAGTCATTTGCGAAAGCCCTGGGTCAGCTCGTCGGGTGGTATCAAGAGGGGCGAATCAAGCCCGCCATCGACCGTGTCCTGCCCATGAGCGAGCTTCCACAGGCTTATGCTCTGATGGCCTCCCGCGCCGTCAAGGGCAAGTTGGTCCTGAGCCACGATGCGCGGGCCTGAAGCAGCCCGAGATGCTTCTGGCGGGGCGCCCACCGCGCTCCCGCAATTCCACACCACTGCACACCACATGAAACACGTGTTTTCCCGTCGGGTGGCCGCTTCGGCCCTGGTCTGTTCAGCCGTGGCCTGCCTGTCTGCCTGCAGCGGCAAGCCGGAGACGACCGCCGCACAGCCCGCCACACCGCCCGCCACCGCAGCGGGTGCCGCCGCCACAAACGCACCCGGCGCCGCTGCACCGGCGTCAGCAGCGGCGGCCCAGGCCAGCGCGCCCGCTTCAAGCGCAAGCGCCGCACCGGGCAACGCCGCCAACCGCGGCCCTGGCGGTGGTGGACCTGTTTCGGTCACCCTGGTCAAGGCCGAGAAACGCAGTTTGGCTGTGGGCCTGGACCTCACCGGCACGGTGACCGCCCGCCGTACGGTGGAGGTGCGCGCTCAGGTGGCCGCGACCATCCGCGAGGTGTTGGTCCGTGAGGGCGACGCGGTCCGTCAGGGTCAGGTGCTGTTTCGGCTGGACGACCGCAACGAACGCGCGCAACTCGAACGCGCCCAGGCGCAGGTCCTGAAGGACGAAGCCGCCCTGGCCGATGCCCGCCGGCAACTCAAGCGCAGTGAAGATCTGCTGGCGCAGAACTTTGTATCCCAGGGTGCGGTGGATGTGCAGCGCACCGCCGTGCAGACCCAGGACGCGGCTGTCGCGGCCTCGCGCGCAGCCCTGAATGCGGCGCAGGTTGCCCTGTCCTTCATGACCGTCACGGCGCCGCAGGAAGGCCGCCTGGGCGCCATCACGGTGCATCCGGGCGCCTACGTCAGCCCAGGTGGCGCGGCCCTGGTCACCATCAGCCAGTTGCATCCCGTGTTGGTGTCGTTTTCCTTGCCCCAACGCAACCTGCCCGACGCATTGGCCGCCCTGAAAAGCCGCGCCACGGTGGTGGAGGTGCGCGCCGCGGAAGACGCCCCCGCAGGCGGCAAGCCGCAGGTGCAAAGCGCCGCGGTGGTGTTTGTTGACAACGTGGTGGATGCGGCCTCGGGAACCGTACGCGTGCGGGCTGAGCTCGACAACCGGGATTCACGCTGGTGGCCGGGCGCCTATGTGAAGGTGCGGATGAACCTCAACGCGGTCGAAGGCGGTGCGGTGGTTCCCGTGGCGGCTGTGGTGCAAGGCGCCCGCGGCCGCACCGTGTTCGTGGTGGATGACGAGGGGATTGCACAGGCCAAGCCGGTGGAGCTCTTGGCCATGGCCGACGGATTCGCCGCGCTCAAGGGCATTGCTGCGGGTGACCGGGTGGTGCTGGAAGGGCGCCAAAACGTCCGAAACGGCAGCAAGGTGATCGACCGTGGCCGCGACAGCAGCAAGCCGGGCGGCAGCGCCAACACGGCAGCACCGGGTTCGGGCAAGGAAGCGGCTGCGCGATGAACCTCTCGGAAATCTTCATCCGCCGCCCGGTGATGACCGTGCTGCTGAACCTGGCCATCGTGGTGGCCGGGGCCCTGAGCCTGAACTTCATACCGGTGGCCGCACTGCCCAGCTACAACACGCCGGTGATCAACGTCTCGGCCAACCTGCCGGGCGCCAGCCCGGAGGACATGGCCACCGCCGTGGCCCTGCCCTTGGAACAACAGTTCCAGACCATCCCCTTCGTGGCGCAGATCAGCTCCACCAGCACCCTGGGTCAGACCAATGTCACCATTGAGTTTGAAGAGTCGCGCAACATTGACGCGGCTTCGGTCGATGTACAGGCGGCCCTGCTGCGGGCGCAGCGGGCGCTGCCCCTTGAGATGCCGGCACCACCCAGCTACCGCAAGGTCAACCCAGCCGACTCGCCGGTGCTCTTCGTCACCTTGAACTCCCCTTCCCTGGACACGCGCGACCTCCAAGCCTATGCCGACCAGGTGATCGTGCCCAACCTGTCGACCTTGGCGGGCGTGGCGCAGATCAGTGTCTTCGGTGCGAAGCGATACGCCGTTCGGGTGCGCCTGCTGCCCGAGGCACTGCAGGGCCGAAACCTGACGGTGGATGATGTACGCGTGGCCCTGATTGCGGCCAATGTCAACACCCCGCTGGGCACCCTGGACGGGCCGCGCCAGATTCTGACGGTTCAGGCCAATCGACAACTGCGCAGTGCTGCGGAATTCGGCAACCTGATCATCAGCACGCGAGGCGGTGTGCCGGTGCGCCTGCGCGATGTGGCGCGTGTCGAGGACAGCTTTGAGTCGGTCAAGAGCTTCGCCAGTTTCAACGGCGAGCCCTCGATCTCCTTGGCGGTGTTTCGCCTGCCCGACGCCAACACCGTGCAGGTGGTGGATGCGGCCAAGGCGGCCCTGGAAGAGCTCAAGGCGCAGCTGCCAGCCTCCATCGCCATGCGCATCACCAACGACCGCTCCTTGTCGATTCGAGAGGCGCTTCACGACGTGACCCTGACCCTCATGGGCACCATCGTGCTGGTGGTGTTGGTCATCTTCCTGTTCCTGCGCCGCTTTGTGGCCACCGCCATTCCCAGCCTGTCCCTGCCGGTGTCCCTGATGGGTGCACTGGCCATGCTGTGGGGCTTCAGCTATTCCCTGGACAACATCTCGCTCTTGGGGCTCACCCTGGCCGTCGGCTTGGTGGTGGACGATGCGATCGTGGTGTTGGAAAACATCGTGCGCCATGTCGAGAACGGTGAACCACCGTTCCAGGCCGCGCTGCGCGGCGCGCGCGAGGTGGGCTTCACCATCATCTCCATTTCGACCTCCTTGGTGGCCGTGTTCATCCCGGTCTTTTTCATGCCCGGGGTCATCGGCTTGCTGCTGCACGAGTTTGCTGTGGTGGTGGGGCTGGCCATCCTGGCATCGGCCTTTGTCTCGCTGTCGCTGGTGCCGATGTTGGCGGCTCGCTTTCTGACCGATGAAGCCCACAAGAAGCCCCCCGGCGCGGTGGTGCGGTCCTTTGAGCGCGGCTTCAACGCGGTCCTGGCGGGCTACACCCGCACCCTGGACTTGGCGTTGCGCTGGCGCAAGTCGGTGCTGGCGGTGGCCGTGGGCACCTTTGTGGCGACCGCCTGGATCTTTTACGTGATTCCCAAGGGCTTCTTCCCCGAGGAGGACATCGGACAGGTGCAGGTCACCACCGAAGCCGCCGAAGATGTGTCGATTGAGGCCATGCTCGCGCTTCAACAGCAGGTGATCGAGGTGTTCCTCAA
>RFPX01000160.1 GCA_009925955.1 Betaproteobacteria bacterium | reverse complement strand
GCTCAGGTCCCATACCCGCAGCCGAGCCCGCGCCGCGCCGCCCAAGGAAAAGCCTTCAGGCCGGTGCCACATCATGGCTGTGCCTCTTCGCTCATTTCGTCACCCAGGTAGGCCTCGATGACCTCAGGGTCTCGGATCACCTGCTGTGGAGGGCCATCGGCGATCTTGCGCCCCTGGTGAAGCACGATCACGCGTTCCACATGCCGCACCAAGATCTTGACCGCATGCTCAATCCACACCACGGTGAGGTCCAGCTCGTCGCGCAGGCGGCGGATCAGCCGCGCCATCTCCACCACCTCGGCTTCGGTCAAGCCGGCGGCCACTTCATCGAGCAACAAGACCTTCGGCCGTGTCGACAAGGCCATCCCGATTTCCAAGAGCCGCTGCTGCGAGGGGGTGATGTCGCCCGCGCGCATACCCGCGTGGGCGTCCAAGCCCACCAGCTTGAGGATGCCCGCGGCGTCTCGCAACGCCCAGGGCACGCCCACCTCGTCGCCCCACAACAGCCACTGGCGGCGGCGCCGTCCGGCGAACTTCAAGCCGAACTCGATGTTGGCCAGCACCGTCAAGTCGCTGAACACGCGCGGGGTTTGGAAGGTGCGCGCCAGTCCACGCGCGGCAAAGCGGTGGGGTTTGGCGCCGGTGAGGTCTCGGCCCGCGGCCAACAGGCGGCCGTCGGTGGGTTCGGTCACGCCGCTGATGGCGTTGAAAAAGGTGGTCTTGCCTGCGCCATTGGGGCCGATGATGCCCACCAATTCACCGGCACGAAAGGCCGCACTGACCGCATCGACGGCCACCAAACCGCCAAAGCGCACGGTCACCTCGCGCGCCTCCAAGAGCACGGGCTTTGCGGACACCGCTTGGGCTGCTGCGGGTTCAGACAAGGCGCTGCTCCCGTGCACGGCGCTTGTCGCGCTCCTTTTCCCCGCTCCACTCCCGGCGCCGTTCTTTCCACCAGGCCTTGGTGTCGTCACGCCAGAGCTTCCAGGTGTCCCAGCGCAGAGAAGCCAAGCCTGCGGGCAGGTACAGCACGCACAGGATCAGCAGCAGACCCAAGGACATCATGTAGACCTGCGGCGCCTGCAGGCGCAGGGTTTCGGCCAGCAGGCTGAACACCACCGCGGCAATCAAGGGGCCCCACAAGGTCATGGCCCCACCGATCAGGGCAATGAGCACCGTCTGAAAACCGATGAAGGGGTTGAAGACGGTGTGCGGGTCGATGTAGGTCCAGCGCACCGACATGGCCGCGCCCACCGCGCCGGCCACCGCAGCGGTCATGGCAAAGCCCAAGAGCTTGACCCAGCGCGTGTCCACGCCCAGGGTTTGGGCACGCTGCTCATCCGCACCGATGCCCATGAGAGCCAAGCCCAGCCTTGTGCGCCGCACCCACATCGACAAGCCCACGGTGAGCACCGCCAGGAACAGGACCGTGAGGTAGATGGTGTCGCGCTCAGGCACCACCGCCAGCACCCGCCCCACCGTACCCGTGACGGACTTCTCGTAATACGTGACCGCATGGCGGATGAGCTCGGTCATGCCGAAGGTGAGCACCGCGAAATAGGTGCCGCGCAGGTGCAGCACGGCCGCACCCATCACCACCGCCACGGCAGCAGCCACGCCGGCGCCCAGTGCGATGGTGGCTGCCCAGCCCAGTTGTTCAAGCTGCAGCGCGCAGGTGTAGGCCCCGATGCCGAAGAACGCCGAGGTGGCCAGGGACAGGTAGCGGGTGCTGCCGCAGAACAGGCCCCAGCTGCTGGACAAGGCCACGTACATCAGGCACGTCAAGCCCATGGAGACCATGAAATCCGAACCGAAATAGGGCAGGCTCAAGCCCCACCCGGTGAGGCCGAACAGCACCAGCAGGTCGCGCGTCAGGATTTGTCGATCGTTCATCGCAGTGGGTTTCCTGAGTCGCTTCAGGCCTTGCGCGTCTTGCGCGTGAACAGGCCCTCAGGCCGCAGCAACAAGACCGCAATGAAGACGGCATAAGACAAGAGCGCCTTGAGCGAAGGGTTGGTGTAGTGCATGCCCACGGCCTCCACCACGCCCAAGAGCAAGCCCCCCAGAAGGGCGCCACCCATGCTGCCAAAGCCACCCAAGGTGATCACGATCAAAGCCGTCACCGTGTAGGGCTCGCCCATGGACGGCGCGATGGTGTAGGCCATCGACAGCAAGCAGCCCGCCACACCGGACAAACCCAGGCCCAGGCCAAACATCATGGGATGCAGGCGCTTGGTGTCGATGCCCACCAGCTGCGCGCCCACCGAAGATTGCATCAGCGCCCGCACACCCTTGCCCAAAAGCGTGGCCCTGAGCAGGGCCAGCATGCCCAGGCTGAACACCAGGGACAGCACAAACACCAGCAGCTTGTTGCCCGCCACAGGTGCACCGGCCACGCTCACCGGCTCGGTCATGAAGTCATAGCCCCGCAGGTCGCCGCCCCACAGCCAAGACACCAGGTTTTGCACCAGGAACATCAGGCCGAAGGCGACCATGAGCCCACGGGCTTCGAAGATGTCGAGGTTGGGCGAGGTGCTCACCAAGCGCCTGAAGCACAAGAAGTGAATGGCCATGCCCGCCACCCCCAGCACCACAAAGGCCACGGGGATCATGAGCACCGGACTCAGGCCCAGGGTGGTGTGTGCCATCCAGGTGAGGTAGGCCCCCACCATCAGGAACTCACCATGGGCAATGTTGAGGATGCGCATGAGGCCGTACTGGAGGTTCATCCCCAGTGCGACCAGCGCATACACACCACCGGTGATCAGGCCCGAGCCGATGAGCTCGAGCCAGGCACCCAGGGTCATTTACTTCCAGGCCGGCTTGTTCGCATTGAGCTTGGCCGTGGCGCGCGCCGCCGGCCACACCACCTCGAACTCACCGTTTTGCCACTGGCCCACGGTGCCGGGGGTGCCCACGTTCTCGCTGCCCTGGAAGCGGATGTCGCCGATGATCGTCTTGTGCGTGGTGTTGGCCACGTAGTCGCGAATGGCCTTGCGGTCCAGGCCCACTTGCTTGACCGCGGCGGTGAGGATTTCCAGCCCAGCCCAGCACGCGCCGGAAGCCCAGCGATCGGGTTCCTTCTTCTGGCTGGCCACGTGGGCGTCGAAGTAGGCCTTGGCGCCCGGGCTGGTCTTGCCGTTCCAGGATCCCATGCCCATCACGCCCTCGGCGCCGGCGGGCGTCATGACGTTCTTGTACAGCGGGAAGGCCGTGCCCACCGAGGCATAGAAGATCTTCGGGTTGAAGCCGATTTCCTTGGACTGGCGGCTGGCCAGGATGGTGTCGGGCGGGTAGGTGAAGCCCACGAAGGCATCCGGGTTCTTGTCCTTGATGGACCGCAGCACCGGGGACAGGTCCTTCACACCACCAGGGTAGCTCTTGTCTTCCACCAGGTTGATGCCCGTGCCCTGCAAGGCCACCTTGAAGGCTGCGTAGTTCTCAAGGCCGAACAGGTCGTCCACGTAGATGCAGGCCACG
>RFPX01000159.1 GCA_009925955.1 Betaproteobacteria bacterium | reverse complement strand
ACCTCACCGTGCGCGAGACGGTGGCCTTGATGGGGGCGGCCAACGGCTTGTTCTCCATTGCGGCCATTGCCTCCATGATGCGCTTGGCCGGGCACGGCCGCGAGCAGCGCGAAGGCACACGCGTGGGCCTTTGGGGTGCGGCACAAGCCATGGCCTTCGGTCTGGGCGGTTTGGCAGGCGCCGCCGCCAGCGACCTGGCGCGGTGGCTCGTGGCCGATGTGGGTCTGGCCTATTCCCTGGTCTTCGCGGCAGAGTCGCTCTTGTTCGTGGGCGCGGCCGTACTGGCGTGGCAGGTTTCGCGCCTGGCACCCGCTTCCGCGCAGGAGTTGCGGCCCGGCCCGGGTACCCCCGCGCCAGCTGAATCGGCCCTGCGTGGCCCATCCACCCCATCCTCATCACACGGCCTGGGCGCTGCTCCGCCCCGCATGGCCAGTTAGGAGAATCGCATGAGCCCAGATCTGTATGACGTGGTGGTGGTGGGCGGTGGGCCTGCGGGCGCCACCGCTGCGCATGACTTGGCACGCCAGGGGCGCAGCGTGTTGCTGATCGACCGCATGGGGCGCGTCAAGCCCTGCGGCGGGGCGATTCCACCGCGTCTGATCCGTGACTTCGATATCCCGGAGCACCTGTTGGTGGCCCGTGCGCAGTGCGCACGCATGATTTCCCCGCGCGACGTGAAGGTGGACATTCCCATCGAAGGGGGCTTCGTGGGGTTGGTCGACCGCGATGTGTTCGATGAGTGGTTGCGCGAGCGTGCGGCGCACGCCGGCGCCCACCGGCGCATCGGTCGCTTCATTCGCGTCGACAGCCCTGCCGACGGCCCAGCCGTGGTGCACTTCGAGGAGCGTCAACGCCCGGGGGATGCCCACGGGGTCGAACGGTCGGTACGCGCGCGTTGCGTGATCGGTGCCGACGGTGCACGCTCGGAGGTGGCCAGACAAGCCGTGCCGGGTGCGGAGAAGACCAAGTACGTGTTTGCGTACCACGAGATCATCCGAGCCCCGCAGCCCGGTCACCCCGACTACGACCCCTCGCGATGCGATGTGTACTACCGTGGACTGCTGTCGCCCGACTTTTACGGCTGGGTGTTTCCACATGGGGCCACCATGAGCGTGGGTACCGGCAGCGCCGACAAGGGCTTCTCGCTGCGCAGCGCGGTGGCCGAGCTGCGCCAAGCCGCCGGCCTGTCGGGCACCGAGACCCTGCGACGTGAAGGTGCACCCATCCCGCTGAAGCCCCTGCCGCGCTGGGACGATGGTCGCCACGTGGTCCTGGCCGGCGACGCCGCGGGGGTGGTTGCACCGGCCTCCGGTGAAGGCATCTATTACGCGATGTACGGCGGTCGCTTGGCGGCCGATGCCGCACAGGCCTTCTTGCTGTCTGGGCAGGCCCGAGACCTGGCCCTGGCACGCCGGCGCTTCATGAAGGACCACGGCAAGGTATTCTGGGTGTTGGGCATGATGCAACACTTCTGGTACCGCAACGACAAACGGCGCGAGCGCTTCGTCAGCATCTGCCGTGACAAGGACGTGCAACAACTCACCTTCGATGCCTACATGAACAAGGCCTTGGTCAAGGCCAAGCCCATGGCCCATGTGCGCATCTTCTTCAAGGACATGGCCCACCTGCTGGGCCTGGCCCGGGTGTAAGGGCGATCCATCGCCCTATGGAGCACAGCCGCACCGTTTGGTGGCGTCCGAACTCCTGGCCTCGGGATGTGCAGGGGGCTGTGGCCCTGATGGTGGCGGTGGCGGGCCTGGGCGGCTGGGCCACCGACATCGGACCTTGGTACTTCGCCTTGGTCCAACCGGCCTGGAAGCCACCCGACGCCCTGTTTGGTCCGGTGTGGACGGTGCTCTACATCACCACCGGCTGGGCAGGCGTTCGCACTTGGCGGCGCTTGCCCTCGGGCCCTGCGCGCAGCGGATTTTTGCTCGTGTGCCTGCTGCACGCGATGCTCAACGTCCTGTGGAGCGTCCTGTACTTCACCCTGCGCCGGCCCGACTGGGCCCTGGTCGAAGGGCTGGCCCTTTGGCTCACGGCTGCCTGGGCTGCTGGCCTGATGCGCAGGGTCGATCGCACATCAGCGCTGCTGATGCTGCCGCTGCTGGCTTGGTTGGCCGTGGCCTTGGCTTTGAATGCGGCCACCGTTTGGCTCAATCCGCCATTTGGCGCCTGAACCGGCTCAGGCTGTGCCACGGCCCGAGCCCGCAACCAATTCGGGTTCTGATGCTGCACAAAAGCCAGTGGCTTGCTCGGGAATCGACTTGTGCCAACATACCCCTGCTGTCATCCGGGCCTTTGTGCCCTTACCAGGAGAAAACCATGAGCACCCCCAACCGCCGCGTCTTCATCATGCAGTTGGCCGCAGGATCCACCCTTTTGGCTGCAGGCGCTGCCCAGGCCCAAGCCAAACTCGACGAGAACGATGCGCAGGCCACCGGCCTGGGCTACAAGCACGACACCACGAAGGTTGATGCCAAGAAGTACCCCAAGCACGACAAGGCGCAAAAGTGCACCAACTGCCAACTCTTCCAGGGCAAGGCCAGCGATGCTTGGGGTGGCTGCCCCCTGTTCGCCGGCAAGCAGGTGGCCGGCAACGGCTGGTGCAGCGCTTACGCGAAGAAGGCTGGCTGAGCCTGAACGGGTGAACCTAGCGGAAGCACTGCTGCCGGTGTAGGTTCACCGTTCGATCGTAGTTGAGGCCCCGTCCGGTTGCCGTGTCCACCACGGCGCCGGGCGCGCCTCCGATCAGCAGATTGCCCACCAGTCCCAGGTTGGGCTTGGGCATGATCACCGTGGAGACGGTGCCCAACATCTCCCCGCGGCACTCCAGGCTGAGCAGATTCCACGAGTTCGGGACCCGAACCTCGGCGGGTGTGTCAAAACTGGTGCTGCTGCCGCCGCCCACCATGGTGCAGCGCGCACCCACGTTCTGCACGGGCCCACAGGATGTCGTCACCAGGATCTGCGAGTGACGGTTGTCGGGCAGGACCACGCTGGCGCAGCCGCTCAAGAACAGGCACGACAGGGTGAGCAGGGTGGGGCGGAGCATGGTTCCGGTGCTTGGGGTGCTGGGGTGCGGGACGATGATGCGGTGTTCAGCGTCAGAGGATCGGCTCGAATGGCGTGATCTTGAGCCGGGTGTGGCTGCTACAAAGGCCTCCTCAAGGAATCAGGGGTCGGGTCGATTCCGAGGTAGACCAAGGCTGACCGACATGAACACACACGCTCGACGGATTTACTGGCTGCTGCTGGCCGCGCTGCCCTGGGCCCTGGTGGGCTGCGGTGGGGGCTCGGGCGCCTGCAGTGGCGCCGCGCTGGGTTCCCTGGGCTCGCAGGTCTGCGGCTCGGGGGCCTCCAACCAGGTGCCGGTGGCGGCCGTGGCGGGCCCCACAACGGCCGCGCTGCAGTCCGCGGTGAGCTTGGATGGATCTGGCAGTCGCGACCCAGACGGTCAGACCCTGAGCTACCGGTGGGAGCTCAGCAGCAAACCCACGGGCAGCACCGCCACGCTGAGCGACGCCACGGTGGT
>RFPX01000158.1 GCA_009925955.1 Betaproteobacteria bacterium | reverse complement strand
CTCCAGCTTGTCGGCCGTGTAGGCCCTGATCGTCTTGGGGCCCAACTCGGTGACCTTGCAGGTGAAGCGGCGTGTCAGGGCGTCGCCGCCCGCGGACTCGGTGACCGCGCCGCAGCCTTTGTCCACGGTCACCGTCAAGCCCTTGTCCAGGCCAGAGCCCGAGACCGTGATGGTCATGTTCCGGCTGTACTGCAGCGTGGTGGCTGCCATCTGCGTCACGAAGAGCCCACCGTTGTCGCCCCCGCCGCCGCAGGCGACCAGCCCGCAAGGCAACACCAAAAGGGCCAGGAGAAGGCGATAGCGGGTGGCAAGAGCAGTCATGTTGGCGTTACAGGTGCAAACCCCGCAGTTTATCGGGGGCCACCCGGGACAGCCGAGCCCCGCTTCAAACCGGCGTCACCCTCAAGCGCCCTGCCTGGCGCTGCAGGGTGTGGTTGAGCAGGCTCACCGCTGCGTGGATGGCGCTGATCGTGGGCGTGGGCACGCCCGTGATGCGGCCCAGCTCCACCACACTGCCCACCAGGGCATCGAGCTCCAAGGCTCGGCCGTGCTCCACATCCTGCAGCATCGACGTCTTGTGTGCGCCCACGGCCTGCGCGCCTGCGATGCGCTGCTCCAGGCTCACCTTGAATTGCACGCCCAGCTGCTCGCCGATGGCTTGAGCCTCACGCATCATCTGCGCGGCCAGTTCGCGTGAAGCCGGGTAAGCGCAGATGTCTTCCAGCGTGGCATGGGTCAGTGCACTGATGGGGTTGAAGCTGAGGTTGCCCCACAGCTTGACCCAGATCTCACTGCGGATGTCCTTGCTGACGGGGGCCTTGAAGCCCGACTCCATCAGCGCCTTGCTCAAGGCCTCGATGCGCGGGCTGCGAGTGCCATCGGGCTCCCCCAGGGTAAAGCGGTTGCCCTCGATCACCTTCACCAGGCCAGGCTCCACCAACTCGGCCGCGGGGTACACCACGCTGCCAATCACGCGCTCGGGCTCGATGTGCTGGGCCAACAAGCCGCCCGGGTCCACCGACTCCAGTGCACGGCCTTCATACGGGCCCGCGAGCTTGTGAAAGTACCACCACGGCACGCCGTTGATCATGGTGACCACCATCGTGTCCGGGCCAAACAGGGCCCGCAGGCCGGGCAAGAGGTCCTTGACCTGGTGGGCTTTGACCGTCAACAGCACCGCATCCTGCGGGCCGGCTTCGGCCATGTCCTGCACCGCACGGGCACTGGGCGCATGCAGCGGGCTGCCATCTTCCAGGGTTAAGCGAAAGCCCTGGGCCTGTATGGCCTGAAGGTTGCGATTGCGGGCGATGAAGGTGACCTCATGCCCGGCGTGGGCCAGGCGGGCCCCCAAGTAACCGCCGATGGCACCGGCGCCGACGATGGCGAATTTCATAGCAAAGGCAACTCGTTCAAACAAGAAGGGAGCCGCCAAGGGCGGCCCCGCACACGTCATCCCCGCATCAGACCGATGCGCTCTCGCGGCATCAGGCGGGCCGCGCCGGCATCGCGAAGAGCTTGCCCTTCAGCGTACCCCACAGCGGCCACAGCAGCATCACCAGGGCCAGGGCGCTCACGCTGCCCACCAGGGCGTTGCTCCAGAAGATGGCCACGCTGCCATCGCTGAGCAGCATGGCCTGACGGAAGCTGCTCTCAGCGCCCTTGCCCAGTACCAAGGCCAGCACCAAGGGCGCCAGCGGGTACTTCAACTTCTTGAACAGGTAGCCGAACACGCCGAACACCATCATCATGATCACGTCGAACATGGAGTTGTTGACGGTGTAGGCGCCGATCGCACAAATCACGATGATCACGGGTGCGATGATGGAAAACGGGATGCGCAGGATGGCGGCCCACCAGGGCACCGTGCTCAGCACCACGATCAAGCCCACCACATTGCCCAGGTACATTGAGGCGATCAGCCCCCAGACGAAATCCTTTTGCTCCACGAAGAGCATGGGCCCGGGCTGCAAGCCCCAGATCAGCAGACCGCCCAGCAGCACCGCCGCCGTGGGTGAGCCCGGCACCCCCAAGGTGAGCATGGGCAGCAGGGCCGACGTGCCGGCCGCATGCGCGGCGGTTTCCGGCGCGGCCACGCCTTCGATGTTGCCCTTGCCGAAGCTGTCAGGGTCCCGGTTCATGCGGCGCGCCACGCCGTAGCTCATGAACGAGGCCGGTGTGGCCCCGCCTGGTGTGATGCCCATCCAGCAGCCGATGGCCGTGGAGCGCAGGAACGTCATCCAATAGGCCGGCAAGCCCTTCCAGGTCTCCCACACCGTGCCCAGTGTGATGCGCGCGCTCTTGCCCTTGAAGGCCAGGCCCTCTTCCATGGTCAGCAGGATCTCGCCGATGCCAAACAGGCCGATCACGGCAATCAGAAAGTCAAAGCCGTTGAGCAGTTCGGTGGAGCCAAACGTCAGGCGCAGCTGGCCTGTCACCGTATCCAGGCCCACACAGGCCAGCGCAAAGCCCAGCATCATGGCGGCGATCACCTTGGCCGGCGGCTCCTTGCTCATGCCCACGAAGCTGCAGAAGGTCAGGAGGTACACCGAGAAGAACTCGGCCGGCCCGAATTTCAAGGCGAACTTGGCCAGCAACGGCGCCAAGAAAGTGATGACCATGACCGCGAACAGGGCACCCACGAAAGACGAGGTGAACGCCGCGGTCAGGGCCTGTGCGGCCTTGCCCTGTTGCGCCATGGGATAGCCATCGAAGGTGGTGGCCACGCTCCAGGGCTCGCCCGGGATGTTGAACAGGATGGAGGTGATGGCACCACCGAACAACGCACCCCAGTAGATGCAGCTGAGCATGATGATGGCCGATGTGGGGTTCATGCTGAAGGTCAGCGGCAGCAAGATGGCAATGCCGTTGGCGCCCCCTAAGCCGGGCAACACCCCGATCAACACCCCCAGGGTGATGCCCACGAACATGAACACCAGGTTCTGCGGTGACAGCGCCACCGCAAAGCCGTTCATCAACAGGGAGATTTCTTCCATGGCCAGGTCCGGTTCAGGCCTGCGCGCTTGCGCTGCAGACGGGAAAAACAAGGCGACCCGCCGCGGGCCGCCGATTTACTGCAGCATTCACACAGGGGTGGCCCGAAGGCCACCAACACCCTCAAAAGCCCAGCAAGGCTTCGATCGGCCCCTTGGGCAGGGGCACCAGGAACCAGCGCTCAAACACCACGAACACGGTTAGGGGTACCCCGATCGACACGCCCAGGCTGGGCAGCCAGGCAAAGCCGCCATGGCGCCTCATGAACCAGGCGATCAGCACGATCGACGCGGCATACAGCCCCACAAAGCCCATGGCCACCACGTAGAGGGTGGCCGGCACCAGCATGCACATCACCAGGCGCAGTTCTTCACGGCCCACAAAGGTCCGTGTGAGCAAGCCATCAGGCGCCCCAGCGCCCCGCGCCAGCCACGCCGCCACGGCCTTGAACAGGATGAAGCCGCTGGAGCCCAGGAGCATCAGGCCGATGTAGAAGGGAAAGTAGCCCGACTGGGGGCCATCGTCGGCCCAGCCCGCGCCCATGCGCA
>RFPX01000157.1 GCA_009925955.1 Betaproteobacteria bacterium | reverse complement strand
GATGAAGACATCCGGCAGAAGCTCTCCACGATCCCAGGCGTGCAGATTGTGTTGTCTCAGCCGATTTCCGAGCGGGTGGATGAAATGGTCACCGGTGTGCGCTCGCAGCTGGCCATCAAGGTGTTCGGCGACGACCTGAAGACGCTGCGCGATGTGTCAGAGCAGGTCGCGCGGATCCTCAGGGCTGTGCCCGGCAGCAAGGACATTCGCATCGAGCGTTTGTCGGGTCAGCAAGCCTTGACCATTGAGATCGATCGAAAGGCGATCGCTCGGCACGGCATCAACGTGGCCGATGTGCAGGCGCTGATTGAAACCGCCGTGGGTGGCAAGGACGTCACCACGCTGTACGAGGGTGAACGGCGGTACAGCGTCACGGTGCGCTTCCCCGCCGAGCGTCGCAGCACGGTAGAAGCCATCGGCAAGCTGTTGGTGAATGCACCGGACGGCGCTCAGTTGCCCTTGAGCAGCCTGGCGCGCATCGAGCTGGTGGATGGGCCGGCCCAGATCAGCCGCGAGAGCGGCAAGCGAAGGGTCGTGGTGGGCGCCAATGTCGAGGGGCGCGACCTGGCGGGCTTTGTTGCCGAGGTGCAGCAGCGCCTGGACGCAGAAGTGCGTTTGCCCGAGGGCTACCGGTTTGTCTATGGCGGCCAGTTCGAAAACATGGAGCGCGCCATGGGCACCTTGGCCATCATCGTTCCCTTGACGATTGCGGCCATCTTCTTCCTGTTGTTCCTGCTGTTCAACTCGGTGAAGCTGGCCGTCCTGATCATCATGGTCTTGCCCTTCGCATCGATTGGGGGCGTGATCGGCCTGTTCGTGACGGGCGAGTACCTGAGCGTGCCGGCTTCTGTGGGCTTCATTGCCTTGTGGGGCATTGCGGTGCTCAACGGCGTGGTGCTGGTCACGTGCATCAAGCGTCTGCGGGAGGACGGGGTGGAACTGGCCACCGCGGTTCGTGAGGGTTGCGTTCAGCGCTTTCGGCCCGTGATGATGACCGCCACCGTCGCGCTGCTGGGTCTGGTGCCCTTCCTGTTTGCAACCGGGCCAGGGTCGGAGGTTCAGCGTCCGCTGGCTATTGTGGTGATCGGGGGTCTGCTGTCTTCCACTTTGCTGACCCTGGTCGTTCTACCCACCTTGTACCGCTGGTTTGACGACCGCGCGGTTGAAGCCTGAGTTCACCGGAGAACAACATGAGCATGAAAGAAGTGCGGGCCATCGTTCGGCCCAGCCGCCTTCCCCGTTTGCGCGACGCACTGCGCGCCATCCCCAACTTTCCGGGCGTGACGGTGTGGACCGCCGATGGGTTTACCGCGCCGGCGGCCCTGGTCAAGCGCACGGTCCGCGAGGAACTCACCGAGTTTTCCCCCAAGGTGCTGGTGTGTGTGCTGTGCGAAGACACGATGGTCAACGCCATTCGCGAAGCGGTGTTCGACGCCTGCAGCACCGGTACCGTGGGCGATGGGCTGGTGTGGGTGGTGGACGTGCAGGCCACCCACCGGGTTCGCGACCGTGCGGCGGTGAGCTCGCCCCCTGCGGGCAGTTGAGCACGGTAGGCCGGCCAGCCAGTACCCCGGGGGGGAGCGCTTAGGCCATGGGGTCGTGCAGCTTGACCACCAGGATGGCCAGCACCAACAGGCCCAGGTAGATCTTGCCGGCATGTTCGGCCAGCAGCCGCACGGTCTTGTCTTCGAAGGTGCGGCGGCGCACGGGCAGGGGTGTGGAAGCGTCGACGATGGTCATGAGGGTCCTTCTGGTTGGTTCAGGCCTCGCAGTGCGGGTGATGCCCATCGGGTGCGCGCAATCGCAAGCGCCTCTCTAGGCTGGAAGGCCTTCAGTGTGGGTGTCACAACAGATTGACGTCAACCAAAGACAACAACCGAACCAGGGTTGTATGGAACGGCCCGCTGCCGGACGGTCAGCTGCTGTGCAGCTGATGGCCCGGCAGTGCCTCTCGCAGGGCACGCTTGAGGACCTTGCCATAGTGGTTCTTGGGCAGTTCATCCACGAACACGTAGTGCTTGGGCCGTTTGAAGCGCGCGATGTGCTGAAGGCACCAGTCGTCCAGGGTGCGGGCGTCGGGAAGGGGCTTTGTCGGCGTGTGGGACAGGACCACGAAGGCCACCACGGTCTCTCCCCACTGGGCATCGGGCCGTCCCACCACCGCCACTTCCGCCACGCCCGGCGCCTGCAGCAAAACCTCTTCAACCTCACGCGGGTAAATGTTGGAGCCACCGCTGATGATGAGATCCTTGCTGCGGTCCTTGAGCGTCAGAAAGCCATCTTCATCGAGGCTGCCCATGTCGCCGGTCCATAACCAGCCGTCGCGTATGGTCTGCGCCGTGGCCTGCGGGTTGCCCCAGTACCCCGCCATCACCGAATCCCCACGCACCAACACCTCCCCCGTCTGGCCGCAGGCCAGCGCTTGTCCTTGTGCATCGGCCACACGGATCTGAACGGGTGTCTGCGCCACGCCGATAGAGGCGATGCGGTGGAGGTAACGGGGGTGGTCCTTGTCCCCTAGGTGCGCGCGGCTGAGCACCGTGGCGGTCATGGGCGTTTCACCCTGGCCGTAGATCTGAACAAAGCGAGGGCCCATGACCTGCAAGGCCCGCAGGATGTCGGCACCGTACATGGGCGCACCACCGTAGACGATGGTCTTGAAAGTGCGGGCACAGTCGGCTTGCGTGGCACCATTGGCCAGGGCATGCGCCACGATGCGGTTGACGATGGTCGGCGCAGCAAACAGCGACACCGGCCCCAGCGCATGGCCCAAGCCAAAGAGCTCCGCCGCATCGAAGCCACCCGATCGGGGCACCACGTGCCGTGCGCCGGCCATGAGGTGGGGAATCGCGTACAGGCCGGCTCCGTGCGACATGGGGGCGGCGTAGACGGTTCGGTCATCGGGGCCAATGGAGTCGACATCGACGAAGTAGCCCATGCCCATCGTGCGCAGGTTGCGATGGGTGATCATCACCCCCTTGGGTCGGCCCGTGGTACCGCTGGTGTAGAAAAGCCAGGCCAGATCGTCCGGTGCACGTTCTGCGGGGCTGCCGAGCGTGCTCAGCTGCTCGTCCTCGGCCCACAACGCCTGCGCTTGCGGGCTGTCGACGTCGATCTCTTGCTCCACTCGGCTGAACCGTACTGCTTGCGCACCTGCATGACCGGCCACGGCCTCGGATGTGGTGAACACCCAGCGCGCCTGTGCGTCGTCGATGATCCACTGAGCCTCGGACGGGTGCAGCTTGGCATTGATGGGCACCACCACCAAGCCGGCCCACCAGGCCCCAAGCATCAGCTCCAGGTAGCGGACATGGTTGCGCATGAACAGCGCCAAGCGGTCACCGGGCTGAAGGCCCGCTGTGCGCAGTCGGTGTGCCAGACGGGCCGCGGTTTGGGCCCACTGCGCATGGGTGCTGTGGAGCTGATGTCCCCAGTACAGGGCCGGTGAATCGGGCTGGGCTCGTGCGCGCTGGTACAGCAGCTGCGCCAGGTTCATGTCAAAGCCAGAGACAACCAGGGGAAGGCGCAGACCAACAGCAGCACA
>RFPX01000156.1 GCA_009925955.1 Betaproteobacteria bacterium | reverse complement strand
CGAAGGTGAAGCTCTCCATGGCCTTGGAGTTGGTGGCCAGGACCACCGCCTCGAGGGTTTCCGGATGCTCGGCCACAAAGCCCAACACACCCGACACCCACCACAGGGCTGCGGTCAGTGCGCCAATCCCAATGCCGCCCAGCAGCACGTCCGCGCTGCGGCCCTCGGGCTTCAGCAGGCTCCACAACACCAGACCACCGCCCAACACGAGGCCGGCCCACAAGGCGCCCTGTGCCGTGCTGATGCCGACCGCCGACGCCAACACGGCACTCAAATGCTGGCCGCCGGGCAGGGTGAAGGCCACGGGGTCCAGCCATTGAACGCGGGCCACGCCAAAGGCGCCCCGCATGGCGGTCAATGCCGCAATGGCCATCACCGCAAACACCACCAGAGACTTGAGGTTGCCGCCCCCGATGCGCACCAGGGTTTTGCTGCCACAACCGGAGGCCAAGACCATGCCCACGCCGAACATCAAGCCGCCCAAGGCCAGGGACAGGACCGGCACGCGTGGTTGGGTGTAGAAGGTGCGCAGCGGATCGATCCAGGCCGCCGCCACCATGCCGTTGAAACCCAACATGGCCACGCCGATGGCCAGCGCCCACATGCGCATGCGGCTCCAATCCCCGATGTTGAGGATGTCGCCCACCGCACCCATGGTGCAGAAGTGGGTCTTCTGCGCAATCAGCCCGAACACCAACGACAGGGCGAACGTGGCCCACAGCACCTGATGGCCCAAGGCCACCACATCAACTTCCTGCATCAAGGGACTCCGCTCGACGGTTGTTGGGCCCCGGCAGCCCGTCCTGGGCGCCCGGCTACTTCAGGGGCAGGCTGGCCAGGCGTTCCTTGCCGGCCTTGGCGGCTTCGCTGTTGGGGTGCGCCTTCATCAGTTCACCCAGGGTGGCGCGCGCGGCCCTGCCGTCCTTCATCTCAATCTGACAATTGGCAATGGCCAGCAGCGCCTCAGGCGCGCGCGGGTGGTCGGCCGCAGCCGCCGTGACGCGAAAGGCCGCGATGGCCTCTCGGTAGTCGCGCTTGCCATACAGGGCATTGCCCAGCCAAAACTGAGCCGATTCGGCATAGCCGGAGACGGGCCAGCGGCGGACAAAGGCCGCCAAGGCTTGAGACGCGGCGTTGAAGTCGCCCGAGCGCAACTGGGCCACGGCCTCTTCGTAAGCGCGTCGCTCCTGGGGCTCGACCGTGATCTCACGGCCGTCCACGGTGACCTTGACCGGCTCCAAACGCCGCACGCGCTCTTCGGTCACGTTGAGCAGGTCGCGCTGCTTGCGCTGCAGTTCCGAGAGCTCGCGTGTGAGGTTCTCTTGCCCTCCCCGGCTGGCGGCCAGCTCGGCGCGCAGCTGGTCGAGCTGGCTGTTGAGGTCCAAGAGGGCCTTGCGCAGGCCCTGGAGTTCCTCGGTTTGGGCTTGCGCGCGTTGGTCGGTTTGTGCCAGGCGCTGCCGCAGTTCCAAAATGGCCTTGCGGGCGTCGTCATCCGCAAACAGAGAGGCCTGGCTAGACACAGCGGCCAGGGCCAACAGCAGCACAGCCGATTGCCGTGCCCCACGACCAAGCGCGCGCAGCACGTCAGCGGTCCTTGAGTTCGGCGCGGCGGTTCTTGGCATAGGCCGCCTCATCAGAGCCCTGAACAGCTGGGCGCTCCATGCCGAAGCTCACCGGCTCGATCTGGGCGCTGCGCGCGCCCAGGAGCGTCAAGGACTTCACCACCGCCTCGGCACGCTTTTGGCCCAGCGCCAGGTTGTACTCGCGGCTGCCCCGTTCATCGGTGTGGCCTTCGACCGTCATCTTCAGACCCGCGTTGGCCGCCAAGCGCTTGGCGTGCGTGTCAATCACGGGGCGCGCGTCGTCGCGCACCACGAAACTGTCGAAATCAAAGTAAACCACACGGACCAAGTTGTCGCCCGCAGCGGCACGGCTGTTGAGGTTCACCGTGGACACACCCGACTGCGCACCGCCGGCAGCCGCACCCGGCGCTCCTGCGCGGGCATTACGGTCTTCTACGGGTACCTTGTTGCCGTCTTCGAGGTTGACGCTGGAGGCGCAGCCGCCCAAGACCAAGGCCGTTGCAGCCAGCAGCAGGCCGCTACGGAGAGTGAAAACAGAATGTGCACGCATGATGAGGTTCTCGTGGGTTCTAAGTGAATGGTGCTCGAAGGCGGCACCTTGATGGATGCGGGGCATGGGCGGAAGGCCGAACACCCGGACGCAGACGGGTCAGCGCCCGAAGGGCCCCCAAGCCGGTTCGCGGATGTCGGCACCAGAGGATGCCAGACGCGCTTTGATTTTACCGTCCAGCGTGGTGGTCATCAAAAGCTCGCGTCCGGCCGCACGGGTGTTGTAGACGATGAGCTTGCCGTTGGGCGCAAAGCTGGGGCTCTGGTCGTCCGTCGAATCGGTGATGGCGGTGGCGGGCCCGCTGCCGTCCAGTGGCTGCACCACCAGCCGGTAAGCGCCACCCTGGCGGCTGATGTAGGCCAGCATGCGCCCATCGGGGCTGATGGCCGGGCTGAGGCTTTGAGCGCTGTTGAAGGTCACCCGCTCCGCAGGCCCGCCCTCGGCATTCATGCGGTAAACCTGGGGGCTGCCCCCACGGTCGCTGACGAAGTACAGCAGCCGCCCATCGGGCGAGTACACCGGCTCGGTGTCAATGGCCGAACTTTGGGTCAAGCGCTTGAGGCCGCTGCCGTCGCGGTTCAGGCTGAACAGCTGCGAGCCCCCTTCCTGCGACAGCGTCATCGCCAACCGTGTGCCGTCGGGCGACCAGGCGGGCGCGCTGTTGCTGCCCCTGAAGTTCGCCACCATGCGGCGCGCGCCGGTGGCCACCTGCTGGATCCACACCACGGCCTTTTGCGACTCGAAGGAGACGTAGGCGATCTCTTTGCCCCCTGGTGCCCAAGCCGGTGAGATGATGGGCTCGTTGCTGTTGAGCGCCACCTGCGCGCCCTCGCCATCGGCATCGGCGATGCGCAGCTGGAAGTTGCGGCCCTGCCGCGTGACGTAGCAGATCCGGGTGGAAAACACGCCCTTCTCGCCGGTCAGGCGCTCGTAGATGTTGTCGGCGATGCGGTGGGCCACCAGGCGCAGGTCGGCTGCCACGACGGCTTCGCTACCACCGCCCAAGTCGGTCGCCTTGACCACATCCCATAAGCGGTAGCGCACATCAAAGCGCCCGTCGGCCAAGCGCGTGATGGAGCCACCCACCAGGGCATCGGCACCACGGCCCCGCCACTCGGACATGGGCGGCAGCCCGGTCTCTTCCACCACTTGCACGGCCTCGATGCGGCGGAAGAGCCCGCTGCGCTCCAGATCGGCCATCACGATGGCACCCACCGGTTGCGGCGCACTGTCCTCACCCTTGAAGCGTGCCACGGCAATCGGCAGCTGCGTGGCACCAACGCCACCGATCTCCACACGAAACTGGGCCCCAGCCTGCAACGGGTGGGTGCCCAGCCCCACGAGGCCCACAGACCCGGCTGCCGCGCCGCATGAGGCCAGGAATCGACGGCGGGAGGCGCTGTTGCTGAAAGTACTCATGA
>RFPX01000155.1 GCA_009925955.1 Betaproteobacteria bacterium | reverse complement strand
AAGCGACGCGCTGGTCCTCAGCCACGTGTTTCGCCCCGAAGACGATGGGGTACCAGGGTCCTTGCGGCTGCAGCTGACCTACCAGGTGCTGCCGGGCCAGGCCCTGCGCATCAGCTGGCAAGCGCAGGCCGGTGACACCGCCACCTTGGCGCAGTTCACAGCACACCCTTTCTTCAATTTGGCTGGGGAAGGCACGGCACTCGACCATGAGCTGCAGGTCCCGGCCAGCCGATTCGTGCCCTTGGCCACCGACGTCTGCCCCATCGGATCAACAGCTGACGTGGATCACAGCCCCTTGGATTTCCGGTTGCCCCGAACGCTGCGTCAAGCCTTGGCGGCGCCGCACGCCCAACTGCTGGCTGCCAAAGGCCTGGACCACTACCTGGTGCTCGATCGTGTCGGAGAAGCTCAGGCTTCGTCAGGCCTGGCCGCCCGGCTGCGCTGCCCACGCAGTGGCCGCCGCTTGGACATCTTCAGCACCGAACCCGGCGTGCAGCTCTATGCCGGGCATGGCCTCACCGGCGAACTGCCGCGCGACCTGGGGCGAGGCCCCTGGCACTGGGCACCCGGCGACGCTGTGTGCCTGGAACCCATGTCATGGCCCGATGCGCCCAATCAGCCCGGCTTCCCCAACCCCTGGCTCGCACCAGGGGCCACGCGATACGGCGAGATCCTGTATCGCTTTTCTTGAGCTGGGCACGGGGGGCGGTGATGTGTTGTCAGGGCAAACAAAAAAGCCCCGGCTAAGAGCCGAGGCTTATGCGGTTGGTGTTTTGGGGTGGCTGATGGGACTCGAACCCACGACGACCAGAATCACAATCTGGGACTCTACCAACTGAGCTACAGCCACCGCAGAACCGGAAAGTATAACGCAGCCACCTGGGCCAGCGCAGGCACGCCTCAGGGCTTGGGCACCTTCAGCTGAACCTCCAGGCGCTTCTTCAGCGCTTCGTAGTACAGCTGTGACTCCGCTGCGGCATAGGCCTGTGCCAGCTGAGGACCCCACTGCGCCTTGACGGGCGCGGGAATGTCAGGCGTCTTGACCGAGTCGATCCGCACGACGGCATACCCGTTGTTGCCGAGGTCTACCCCAGCGAAGGCGGGCAGCTTGCCGGCTTCGGCACGCATGATGGCGTCCAGCAACTCCCGGGGCAGGCCCAACGGCTGCGGCCGTGACACCACCGCCGGTGGGAACTTGTCAAACTCCGCTGGCTGGGTCTTCACCGCCTCCAGCCGTGCCTGACCGGCCTGCCGTGCCTTGGCCAGCGCTTGCTCCAGCCGCACCTTTTCCAGTGCCAGTGCCTTCACCTCGTTCAGCGGCTTGAGCACCGAGGGGCGGTGTTCCACCACCCGAGCCGAGACCAGCTGATTCGGCCCTGACTCCACCGCGTCGGTGTTGCGACGGTTGCGCAGGGCGTCGTCGGAAAACACCGCGTCCAGGAGCTTGGGTGAGGCCAAGACGCCCTGGGTACCCGGCGCCGGGTTGCGGGTGACCGTGGCCTTGAGCACCGGCAGCTTGAAGCGCTCGGCAGCACCCTTGAGGCTGTCCGACTGCTCGTACACCAAGTTGCTGAACAGATCGGCCGCCTCGGTGTAGCGCTTCTGAGCCAGGTCCTGCTTGAGCTTGGCCTCGATCTCTGCACGCACGGCTTCGAACGGCTGCTGCTGCCCTCCCCTGACGTCGGTCAGCTGGATGATGTGGTAGCCAAACTCCGTTTCCACCAGATCGGAGATGTCGCCCCGCTTCAGGGCGAACACGGCGTCTTCAAAGCCTTTGACCATGGCCCCCTTGGCGAAGTAATCCAGGTCGCCGCCGGCCACTGCAGAACCGGTGTCTTCGGACTTGGCTTTGGCCAGTTCCGCAAACCGCTTGGGCGCCTTGCGAACGTCTTCCAGGATGGCCTGGGCACGGGCCCGCGCCTTGGCTTTGTCATCGGCAGAGGCACCCTTGTCCGCCTTGATCAGGATGTGGCTGGCGCGGCGCTCTTCGGGCTTGGTGTAGCTGGCCAGCTTCTCTTGGTAGTAGCGGCGCGCCTCATCGACAGAGATCACCAGGCTGTCACGCAGGCGTGCGGCATCCAGCACCACATACTCGATGTCGGCTTGCTCAACCGTCTGGAAGACCGAGGTGTTCTTGTCGTAGTAGGCCTGAACATCAGACTCCGACGGATTGACGTCCTTGTAGAAGTCCGCCGCCTGAAAGCGCTGCAGCCGCACCTGCCGCTCTTGGAACACGACACGCAGCGAGGCGTCGGCCACAGCGGCGGGGGCCACCGAGGTCTCGCCCACGCGGCCCAGCACCTGGCGCTGCAGGAGGTCCTGCCTCAGGGCCGCTTCGTAGCTTTCCGGTGTGTAGCCCTGAGCGGACAACAAGGCCTTGTAGGCCTCCACGTCGATGGATCCGTCCGGCCGGCGCAGCGCGGCCAACTGCGGATTGGCCAACAACTCTCGTTGCAGCCGGGCATCGCTCACCGCCAAGTGTTCCCGGCGCACCACCTCTTGCAGTACCCGCTGGCGCACGATCTGCTCGAGCGACTCGTAGCGGGCCTCGGCCTTCTCGAACAGGGCGGCATCCAAATTCGGCACTTGGCGCCGCAGGTTGTCCACCTGTTGACGATGGCCTGCATCCCACTCGGCCTGCGTGACCTTCTGGCCCGCCACCGAAGCGACCTTTTGGTTTTCCGGACCATTGAACCCTTTGTAGCCTTCAATACCGAAGAAGACAAACGAGGGGATGATGAGCAACACCAGCAGGCCCAACATCAGGCGGGTGTTGTCGCGGACGAAATCAAACATGGGGGGCTACCTTTGGGGCGGATGGGGCGCATGCCCATCTGAACAGCGGATTATCGCGTTGAACACAGGGCTTAGCCGTCCCGCTGGGCGACAGCCGGATAGCGCTTGAGCAGCGGGGTCACGATGGGCACGGTCAGCATGGTGCTGGCCACGGCCATCAGCAGCAAGGCGGTGAAGGTCGCTGAGGTGATGATTTGCTTGTCCAACAGGATGTTGGCAAAAATGATTTCGATCAGGGCCTTGGTCTGCAAGAGCCAACCCACGATGCGCGCCTCGCCCGGCGCCCAGTTCAGC
The DNA here is from genome assembly GCA_009925955.1 of Betaproteobacteria bacterium. Lineage (GTDB taxonomy): Bacteria > Pseudomonadota > Gammaproteobacteria > Burkholderiales > Burkholderiaceae_C > RFTU01. The sequence goes on along the minus strand of RFPX01000155.1, from coordinate 488 downwards.
AGGCGACCGGCGGCCCACACCCCTGCGAGCTTGCCTCCGACCGAGGCGGCCAACAGCAGGCCCGCCCCCAAGAACACCACCGTGCCACCCAGTTCCCAGTTGGTGCGCAAGCCGGTAGACAGGAAGAACACGGGCATCAGCACGAGCAGGACGTGGTGGCGCAGGGTGTCCAGTCGCGCCACGCCCAGCCAGGCGGCGTCCAAGACCGCACCGGCCAAAAAGGCCCCCACCATGAAATGCAGGCCCGCCCAATCAGCCCCGAACGAGACCACGGCCAGCCAAATCAGAACCGCGTACCAGCGGTCTGACTCACTGCAGCGGGCCATCAGGCGGCGCATCGCCCAAGAGGCCCCGATAAACAGGGCCAAGAACAAGACCTGCCGGCCCACGCGGCTCCAGTCCATGAGGATGACGGCCAGCACACCCCAAATCGCAATGTCGTCCAGGCTGGCGTAGCGCAGGATCCGCTGGCCCAAGGGCTGCCGCAA
>RFPX01000154.1 GCA_009925955.1 Betaproteobacteria bacterium | reverse complement strand
GGCCGCATAGTCGGTGCCTGACACCGCGGCATTGGGATTGCTGGCGTAGGCGGCTTGAACCGAGGCGAAGGTGCCGCCGCCGGAAACAGAAGCACCCCAGGTGGCCATCTGGCTGAGTTCTAGACCCTGACGGGTCAACAAGGCCACCACGTCGCTGGAAGCGCCGTAGCTGCCGCTGCTGCCGCCCCGGGTGGCAAAGGTGGCTTGCAAGTCCGACAGCAAAGCGATGACGTTTCGCGCTGCAGCGGCGTTCACACTTTGGCGGTTCATCAAGGCGGCAATCTGGGTGTCCAGGGATGCAAAGTTGGCCACCCGCAGCGCCAAAAAGCTCTCGGCCAGGGTGAAGCGTTGGCCGTTCACATACCAGTAGCCACCGGCATGCTGAACACCTCCACCCTGCCCGGGCGCCAGACGAGAGGTCAATGCAGCAGCATCTTGCTGTAAGGACAGGGCCGCGTCCGACCATTGGCTCAGGCTCATCGGCGCGTAGCCCGGGGTCTGACCCAGGACGCCCGAATAGGGAATCCCCAGCACCGAACTGAAGATGTCCTGCATGCGCGACAGGCTGATTCCCGCCGGCAACGGCAAAAACCCTTCCGATGGCGCAAAGCTGTCCCGGCCAGCGGCCCGCGCTGCCGCGATGGCCTGCACCACCGCTGCGGCCACCGCCTGCTGCTGCTGAGCGCGGGCGCGGGTATCGGAAGCGGCCGCTGTATTCAAGCCTGTGCCCGTGATGCTCAGGCGGTAAACGCCATCGCGGTTGGATGGGCGATCGGGGGCCATGGTCACCAACGCCATCTCAAGCCCCCAGGTTGCGGTTGAGCCCAGACGCCATGTTCTGCTGACCCTTCAGGAGGTTGCTCAAACCGTCCAGCAGATTGGTGCGCACATTCATCACGCTCTCCATGCGCTGCTGGGCAATCTGGTTGTCAGCGGTCTTTGAACTGATCACAGCGGACAGTTCCTCCAGGGCCTGCTTCCAGTTCTCACCGGACAAGGTGGAGTCGGCCGTCAGGGATGACGCCAGGACGCTGTTGCTGCCCACCACGGCCAAGGCCAAACTGCGCACCACCGTCCAGTCCACGGAATCCGGCAAGAGGTAGGCGGGATCCCACACCCGACCCGCCTGGTAGGTGGCGTAGGCGGCGACCAAGGCCCGCGGATTTCCGCTGCTCAAGGCACGCCCGGCCTCCAGGGTGGCGTTCAAGCGGTTCACCAAGCGGTTGTTGGCCGCAATCGTGTTCATCGAACCTTGCAGCAGCGCATCCAGGCTTGCGTAGGTGTTCACACGGGTGGCCACGAACAGTTCACCCAGGGAAAAAGCTTGTCCGTTGACATACCAGGTGCCGTTGGCAGCGCTCACGCCCCCCCCGTTGCCTGGCGGGAGACTCGACCGGTCACGGGCCGAGGCTTGCAACAGGCTGTTGGCGGCTTCGGCCCACTGGGCCAGGCTGAGTTCAGAGCCCGACCACGCGCGACCCACCACGTCGGCGAATGCCGCATCTCGAACGGCGTCTGAGATGCCCCCAGGCATCACCAAGACCTGGGCATCCGATGGGCGAAAAGCGGTGAGGCCAGCGCCACGCGCACGCGACATGGCCTGCAAGATGGCCTGTGCGATGGATTCCTGTGCCGCCAATCGGGTTTTGACGGTGGCCTGCTGCGCCGTTGAGAGCCCGGTGCCGGCCACCGGCGTGGGATCGAAACCTCGGTTGGTTTCAGCGGACAGCCGCATGTTCACTGCAGTCGCCATGGCCCATCAACCCAGGTTGCGGGACATGCTCTGCCCCGATTGCGACTGAGACTTGATGAAAGAGGTCAGACCTTCCAACACTTCATTGCGCCGGTTGGTCATCTGCTCCAACTTCTGCTGTGCAATCTGGTTCTCGGTGTCTTTCTGGGACACATACTGCTTGCACTCTTCAATCCACGTATCAAACTTGAGGTAGTTGTAGCCCGAGCCCGTGTTAATGGCCGCGGTGCTGGTGGGCATGAAGGTGGTGGTGGGCAGGTACCCGTAAGTGGAACTGAAGGAGGCGGCGGCAGCCGCAATGGAGCTCCAGGCCACAGTCTGCGACGTGTCGGTGGGCTTGAAGGATCGGATCTTGGCCAGCCACTCGTTGGCAGCCTTGACCAGCTTGTTGTTGGCCTGCAATTCGTTCATGAACATCGACAGGGAATCGTCGAAGTTCGACACCTGGTTGACGCGAACCGCCATGTAGATGTCCAGCAGGCTGACCTCCTGGCCATTGACGTACCACTTGCCGTTCACCGCCTTGATGCCGCCGCCGTCTGTGACCCCCCGCTTGGAGGCTTCGCGGGCGGCGTCGTTTTGCAGGGCGGCGGCGATGCTGCGCCACTGCCCCAAGGACAGGGAGGTGCCGGCCGCCACCGTCATGCCCAAACGATTGGAGATTTGCGTGGCGTAGGCAGCGGCATTCGGCCCATCCACGTCGGCCAGCGTGAAGGCCCTCAAATCAAGGTTGACCGCGCCATTGATGGCCGCCAACAGCTTGTTGGCCACCGTGGTGTTGGTGCTGATCGTGGTGTTGGTGGCGGTCAGCTGTGCGCCGCTCAGGCTGCTGCCGTCCATGGCCGTCCACGCCACAGAAGCCAGGCTGCCAAAACCCAAAGTGTTGGTGGTGCTCATGGGACTGCGTTCAAGAAACGATCACGGAGTCTGCTCAGGAGCGCCATCCGGGCCAAGACTTAATCGGGCCTCGTCCAATCGACCCTCCCGTTCCAACTCCCGGATCCACAGCGGGGTCTTGCCCCGGCCAGACCACACGAGTGCCGGCTGGTCCGGATGGCGAAACTTCAGCGGCGCCACCCGCACGAAGGATTGCGCGAGCTTGGAGCTGTCCAGCCCCGACTTGGGGCCGCCGGCGTCGACGGTGCTTCGCAGCAGGTGCTCGACCGGCACGCCACGGGCCGCCAGCTTGTTGCACACCTCGTGAAACCGGGCCGCGCCTGCGCCGCCCAGGGCCTGCAGCAGCATCCGCTCGCGCTGCTCGATCCGCATCCGCTGCACCCGAAGCTGCGCCAACTCACGCTCGATTTCCTGGATGTCAGACTCCGCCAGCCCGCAGGCCTCTGGGTCACCGTGCGGCTGGAGGGCGCTGTGCAGCTGGGCATGCATGGGCAATCTCCTTTTAGACGATCGTATATTATTCTAAAGTATTAGCTTTGGCCAGCTGCTCTCGAGAGCCACGCGCGATTAACTCTTGTCGGCGAAACCCAGCGCCGGCACCATCGGCCGAGTGGACCGTGCCCTACGGCACAACACATCGCGGCCCACCTCATGAACCATTGCCGCCCAACCTCAACCAGCACCGAATTCGCCCATGCCCATTGATGCCACACGCACCGGTGTTGCCGCCTCGGTCGCCAGCTACTTCAACAGCAACTACGAGGCCCTGCTGCAGTCCAGCGCAGCGCAGCAACCGGTCACGCCCTTGGCGCCGCAAGCGTGGATGGATGCGATCAACGCCACCACGGGCGTGCGCAACCGTGATTCCCGCTTTTTCCTGAAACAAGACGGCTCCATCGAAGCGCTGTCCAGTTCCGCCACCGCGGCCGCGGGCT
>RFPX01000153.1 GCA_009925955.1 Betaproteobacteria bacterium | reverse complement strand
CAACCCAAGTTGGTGCGCCAGCGCACACAACTTGGTTTACTGCGGTTCTCGCGCTGCGCTCGAAGTGGCCTCTCGAGGCCCCCGGCCAGCCACCCCAGCCGCAGTCCACTGGGAGTACCGAGCAGCGCGACATCTTCAAGGGGCGTGAAACGGCAAGTACCGCAGCACGACGCCTACTCGCGATGGTGCTTGGTGGGCCGGGGTTGGGGCCTGTTGTTGGCCCCTTAAAAGCGTGGTGCGCGAGAAGCGCAGTAAACCAAATCGTGTGCGCTGGCGCACCGATTTGGGTTGCGAGCATCGCAGCGAGCCGGCCGTTCAGGCCGGCCAACCGCGCAGGGGCCGACAGCAGGCCCCAACCCCGGCCTGCCAAGCGCCATCGCAGCGCGCATCAGCCATCAGCCACTTGGGACAACGCCCGCACAAAGAAAAACGGCGCCCACCCGGAGCGCCGTCCCCTTGAACCGAAGCAACGATCAGTTGCGGCTCTTGTCCACCAGCTTGTTGGCCTTGATCCAGGGCATCATGGCGCGCAGCTTCTCGCCCACCTGCTCGATCTGGTGCTCCGCCGTCAGACGGCGGCGCGACAGCAGCGTGGGAGCGCCGGCCTTGTTCTCCAGGATGAAGCTCTTGGCGTATTCGCCCGTCTGGATGTCCTTCAAGCACTGGCGCATCGCGTTCTTGGTGTCCTCGGTCACCACGCGCGGGCCGGTGACGTACTCACCGTATTCGGCGTTGTTGGAGATCGAGTAGTTCATGTTGGCGATGCCGCCTTCGTAGATCAGGTCCACGATCAGCTTGAGCTCATGCAGGCACTCGAAGTAGGCCATCTCGGGCGCGTAACCGGCTTCCACCAGGGTTTCGAAACCCGCCTTGATCAGCTCCACCGTGCCGCCGCACAGCACGGCCTGCTCGCCGAACAGGTCGGTTTCGGTTTCTTCACGGAAGTTGGTTTCGATGATGCCGGCCTTGCCGCCGCCGTTGGCCGTGGCATAGCTCAGGGCCAGGTCACGGGCCTTGCCGGTCTTGTCTTGGTGCACGGCAATCAGGTGCGGCACGCCGCCACCCTGGGTGTAGGTGTTGCGCACGGTGTGGCCCGGGGCCTTGGGGGCCACCATCCACACGTCCACGTCTTCGCGGGGCACCACTTGGCCGTAGTGCACGTTGAAGCCGTGGGCAAACGCCAGCGATGCGCCGGCCTTCATGTTGGGCGCCACTTCGGCGTTGTACACGGCAGCGATCTGCTCATCGGGCAGCAGGATCATCACCACGTCAGCGGTCTTGACCGCGTCGGCGATCTCGGCGACCTTCAGGCCAGCCTTCTCCGCCTTGGCCCACGACGCACCGCCCTTGCGCAGGCCCACGGTGACCTTCACACCTGAATCGTTCAGGTTTTGGGCATGGGCGTGGCCCTGCGAGCCGTAGCCGATGATGGTGACTTGCTTGCCCTTGATCAGGCTGAGGTCGGCGTCCTTGTCGTAGTAAACGTTCATGGTGGTTCTCTCCAGTGGTTCAGTTGGGTCAGGATCAACGGGCCTTGGCCGCCATGTCAACAGCGGGGCTCGTCAGGGTTAACGGGCCGTGGATCAGACCCTCAAGATGCGCTCACCGCGGCCGATGCCGCTGGTGCCGGTGCGCACGGTTTCCAAAATGGCGGTGCGGTCCACCGCCTCAATGAAGGCATCGAGCTTGCCGGCGTCACCGGTGAGCTCAATGGTGTAGGTCTTCTCGGTCACATCGATGATGCGTCCGCGGAAGATGTCGGCCATGCGCTTCATCTCTTCGCGCTCCTTGCCCACGGCACGGACCTTGATGAGCATGAGTTCGCGCTCGGTGAAGGCACCCTCGGTCAGGTCCACCACCTTGACCACCTCGATGAGGCGGTTGAGGTGCTTGGTGATCTGCTCGATGGTGTCGTCGTTGCCGGTGGTGACGATGGTCATGCGCGACAAGGAAGCGTCTTCCGTGGGGGCCACGGTCAGGCTTTCGATGTTGTAGCCGCGCGCTGAAAACAGACCCACCACGCGCGAGAGCGCGCCGGGCTCGTTTTCAAGCAAAAGGGCAATGATGTGTTTCATGTCCAAGGGTCCTTGGCGTTCCCCGGCCCCGGGTAGGGGCCGCTTCCGCCTTGGACTCGTTCGCACGATTGGCACGCCTGTGGCGCGTCCGCTCGTGACCGGGTTGAGTGGGTGTTCGGTTGTGCTGTGCGGGGCGCCCTGCGACCCACGCAAGCCCGGCAGCCCGATGAGGCTGTCAGACCGGCGCGCCGCCTGGGCGCCGCGTGCTCACAGGTCTTCCGAGCCGAGCAGCATCTCCGTAATGCCCTTGCCCGCCTGAACCATGGGCCAGACGTTTTCGGTGGGGTCGGTGCGCACGTCCAGGAACACGGTGCGGTCCTTCAAACGCAGCATCTCCTTGAGCGCCGGCTCCACTTCAGAGGGCTTTTCGATCTTCAAGCCAATGTGCCCGTAGGCCTCGGCCAGCTTCACGAAATCAGGCAAGGCGTCCATGTAGCTGTGCGAGTAGCGGCCGCCGTACTGCAGCTGCTGCCACTGGCGCACCATGCCCAAGTAGCGGTTGTTCAGGGACACCACCTTCACCGGCGTTTGGTACTGCTGGCAGGTGGACAGCTCCTGGATGCACATCTGGATGGAGCCTTCGCCCGTGATGCAGAAGACTTCTGAATCGGGCTTGGCCAGCTTGATGCCCATGGCATACGGCAGGCCCACGCCCATGGTGCCCAGGCCGCCGGAGTTGATCCAGCGGCGCGGCTCCATGAAGGGGAAGTACTGCGCGGCCCACATCTGGTGCTGGCCCACATCCGAGGTGATGTAGGTGTCGATGCCCTTGGTCAAGCGGCCCAGCGTTTCCACCACGAACTGCGGCTTGATGACCTCGTCGCTGTTGCGGTAGGCCAGGCAGTCGCGCTTGCGCCACTCGTTGATCTGCGCCCACCAGGCTTGTAGGTCGGCCGGTGCCGGGCGCTGGGTGGTGGCCTTGATCTGGGCGATCAGCTCCTGCAGCACGTCCTTCACATCACCCACGATGGGCACATCCACCTTCACCCGCTTGGAGATGGAGGACGGGTCGATGTCGACGTGGATGATCTTGCGCTCGACCTGCGCGAAGTGCGCGGGGTTGCCGATCACGCGGTCGTCAAAGCGCGCCCCCACGGCCAGCAGCACATCGCAGTTCTGCATGGTCATGTTGGCTTCGTAGGTGCCGTGCATGCCCAACATGCCCAGGAAGCGGGGGTCGGCCGCCGAGCTGGCACCCAGGCCCATCAGGGTGTTGGTGACCGGAAAACCGAGCAACTCGTTGAGCTCACGCAGTTCGGCGCTGGCCTCGCCCAGGATGACGCCGCCACCGGCGTACAGGTAGGGCCGCTTGGCCGACAGCAGCAGCTGCACCGCCTTGCGAATTTGCCCGCCATGGCCCTTGCGCGCCGGGGAGTAGGAGCGCATCTCCACCGTCTCGGGGTAGTGGAAGGCGGTGGTGTTGAGCGAAACATCCTTGGGGATGTCCACCACCACCGGGCCCGGGCGGCCGGTGCGCGCAATGTGGAAGGCCTTCTTGATCGTCAGCGCCA
>RFPX01000152.1 GCA_009925955.1 Betaproteobacteria bacterium | reverse complement strand
TTCCCTCGGCGTCAACACGCCCTGGCGGATGGCCAACGCACGACACCTTCGCCTACTGCGCCAGCGGTGCTGTGACGGCCTCGATCCGCGCCACAAGCTCGGTGCTGAGCTTGGGCAACACCGCCAGCGCGCCCAGGTTGTCCTGCAACTGGCTCACCCGTGAAGCGCCCATGATCACGGTGGACACGCGCGGGTTGCGGGCTGCCCAGGCGATGGCCAACTGGGCCACGGAGCAGCCCAGCTCTCGGGCCAGGGGCTGCAGCTGCGCCACCGCCGCATTGCGTGCAGCATCGGTGAGCTTGGCGTGCATCCACGCCATATCGGGCAGGGCGCCTCGGCTGCCCTCCGGAATGCCCTGGCTGTACTTGCCCGTGAGCAGGCCACTGGCCAAGGGGCTCCAGGTGGTCAGGCCCAGGCCGGTGTCCTGGTACAGCCGCGCATACTCCTGCTCCACCCGCTTGCGTCGGAACAGGTTGTATTCGGGCTGCTCCATCACAGGCTTGTGCCATCCGTGGCGGTCGCACAGTTCCCACGCCGCCCGAATGTCGGCTGCGCTCCACTCGCTGGTGCCCCAGTACAGCGCCTTGCCCTGAACGATGATGTCGTTCATGGCCCGCGCGGTCTCTTCAATTGGCGTGTTTGGATCGGGACGGTGGCAATAGACCAGGTCGATGTGGTCCAGCCCGAAGCGCCGCAGGCTGCCATCCATGGCCTGCATCAGGTACTTGCGGTTGAGCGTGTCTTTGCGGTTGACGGCTTCTCCGTCGCGGTCCAGGCCCCAGAAAAACTTGGTGCTCACGATGTAGTTCAGGCGCGGCCACTTCAATTGCTGCAGCGCCAGCCCCATCACCTCCTCGCTGCGCCCACCGGCATACACCTCGGCGTTGTCGAAGAAGTTCACCCCCGCGTCATGGGCGGCGGCCATCATCTCGACCGCTGCCGCCGCATCAACCTGGTTGTGATACGTGACCCAAGAACCCAAGGACAGCGCGCTGACGCGCAGGCCGCTGCGGCCCAATGAACGGTAGTGCATGGTGGACATGGTGTTGCGTGGAGAACAAGCGTGGAGTGGTTGCGTTGAAGCCCGGCTAGCTGCCGCGATTCTGCGACAAAGCACAGGACACGGCCTGTGCCCCCAGCACCTGGCTCAACACGGACGGCTCGATGCCCACCAAGAACCCGCGTCGCCCGCCGTTGATGAGGATGCGGGGGAGGTCGAAGATGGTGGCCTCAGCGTAGACCGGCACGGCCTTTCGAAAGCCAAAGGGCGACGTGCCCCCCACCAGATAGCCACTGTGGCGTTGGGCCACCTCCGGCTTGCAGGGCTCCACCGACTTGCATCCGATGGCACGGGCCAAGGCCTTGGTGCTGACGGTGCAGTCCCCGTGCATCAGCACCACCAGGGGCTGTGCCTGCTCGTCCTGCATGACCAGGGTCTTGATGACGGCGTGTTCGTCCCAGCCCAGTTGGCGGGCCGATTCAGCCGTTCCACCGTGTTCCAGGTACCCGTAGGCGTGCTCGGTATACGGTACCCCGTGGGCCTTGAGCCACTGGGTCGCCGGAGTTTCGCTGACGTGCTTGTCCTTCTTGGCCATGGCTGCCCTGCCCACCCGCTGGGATCACTGGGCCGGATCGCGGTGTTCCAGACGAATGCGGTCGATGGCCTCCAGCACCTCGGGCGAGAGCTCCACCGACCAGGCCTGCACGCACTGCTGCAGCTGTTCCAAGGTGCGCACACCGATGATGGTGGAAGCCACGCGCCAATTGCGGTAGCAAAACGCCAGGGCCATCTCATAGGGCTTCAGGCCGTTCTCCCAGGCCACAGCGTTGTAGCGACGAGCAGCCGCCAGGGTTTCCAGGCGTGCCCAACGCTGCTTGCGCATGGTCTCGAAGCGGGACAAGCGCGGCGCATCATCCAGATCCGAAGGAATGATGCCGTGGTCGTCGTACTTGCCGGTGAGGGTGCCAAACCCCAAGGGCGAGTAGGCCAGCAAGGACACCTCGCTGCGGTGCATCACTTCATCCAATCCGTTGTCGACCACGCGGTTGACCAGGCAGTAGGGGTTCTGCACCGACTGCACCCGTGGCAGGCCGTGCTCCTGCGCCAGACGTAGAAATTCACTGAGGCCCCACGGGGTTTCGTTGGACAAACCGATGTGTCGCACCTTGCCGGCCTTCACCAGGTCTTGGAGGGCCCGCAGTTGGGCCTCGATGGAGGTCTGCGGCTTGTTCTTCGAGGGGTCGTAGTACAGCTGGCCAAAGACCGGTGTGTTGCGGTTGGGCCAGTGGATCTGGTAGAGGTCGATGACATCGGTCTTCAAGCGCTTGAGGCTGGCGTCGCAGGCCGCCTTGAAGTCTTCGGGCTTGAGGTCGGAGGACCCGTTGCGGATCCAGTCCATGTTGCGCGAGGGCCCTGCGATCTTGCTGGCCAACACCACCTTGTGCCGCGCACCGGGGCGTTGCTCAAACCAGTTGCCGATGATGGCCTCGGTTTTGCCAAAGCTTTCGCGGGTGGGCGGCACGGCGTACATCTCGGCGGTGTCCAGAAAGTTGATGCCCGCCTCCAGTGCCGCGTCCAGGATGCGGTGGGCTTCGGCTTCGTTGGTCTGTGCACCAAAGGTCATGGTGCCCAAACAAATGCGGGAGACCGCAAGGTCGCTGCGGCCCAGGTTGATCTTTTCCATGTTGAAGCTTGTTGGTTCGGTAAAAGGGGCTGGCTGGGCTTGTCCAGGGGTGTTGGGTTTCTCAGCGGTCGCCTGGCTGCGCCTGGCGGGCCCGCTCCTCTTCCTGCAGCCGCAGCAGGCGGCGCTGCACCTTGCCGGTGGTGGTCATGGGCAGGCTGTCGATGAATTCGATGTCCTTGGGGTATTCATACGGCGCCAGTTTGCCCCGCACATGGTGCTGCAGCGCCTGCACGAGTGCCGCACTGGGTACATGGCCTGCTGCCAGCACGATGTAGGCCTTGACCACCGCGCCGCGCTGCGCATCCGGCTTGGGCACCACGGCTGCATTGGCCACCGCCGGGTGCTTGACGAGACAGTTCTCGATCTCGCTGGGGCCGATGCGGTAGCCGGCGGCCTTGAACATGTCGTCGCTGCGGCCTTGGTACCAGAGGTAGCCCTGCTCATCCATGACCGCGGTGTCGCCGGTTCGGCACCAACTGTCCAAGGGGTCACCGGTGTACTTGTCGCGCGTGGCCTGCTCGCGCTTCCAATAGCCCAGGAAGAACACGGGGTCGGGCCGGCCGTGAATGTCGAGCCGGTGAACCGCCACATCACCTGGGGTCCCCCGCGGGCATTCATGGCCGTGCTCATCGATCACGGCGACCCGGTGGCCGGGGTAGGCACGGCCCATGCTGCCAGCACGTGCGGGCCAGCCGGCCTGTGCACGCCCCGACGCATCCAGGCTCAGGGTGCAGTTGCCCACGATGTAGTTGATTTCGGTCTGGCCGAACATCTCGTTGACCGTGACCCCCAATGCACGCTGGCACCAGTTGAACACGGCATCCCCCACGGCCTCGCCCGCACTCATGATGGCGCGCAGGTGCAGCTGGTAGTGCGCGCGGGGCTTGGGCTGTGCCTTCATCATGGCCTTGAGGG
>RFPX01000151.1 GCA_009925955.1 Betaproteobacteria bacterium | reverse complement strand
ACCCCATCGCCACAAAGGGACGTCGTGAGGTCGACGCCGTCCATGGGCCAATATGGGGGCCGAGTGCGCTGTCGCGCACCACGGCCTGTCCGTTTGGTGAGGCCCCGGCGCGCCAGGTTCCGGGTGCCACGCCCTCATCCCAGGCGCGCCCCAGGCTCACGCTGCCGGGGGGCAAGGGCCTATCGGCCACAAAGCGGCTGCGTTGAACCAAAAAACCCAGTTCCGCCTGGGCGGGTGTGCTCGGCGCCAGCACCACCCCTCCAGGCCTCGCGCGCAGCCGATCGGTGCGGCTGACCAGGGTGCTGTCATCGATCACCAGGGTGGCGTTTCCGAAGACGAAGTCGACATCGCCCTCAATCACGCTGCCCCGAACGAAGACCCGGGCGGGCTCGGTCGGCACCGGGCGCTTTACATAAAAGGTGTCTTGATGCGAGACCAGCCGCACATCTTCGAGCTGAATGCGGTCGGCCAGGGTCATCAGGGCCACCGCTTGCGCGCCATCGTTCACGGCAGGCCGTCCGGGCTGCGTGGCTTGGTTGACGATGGTGAGATGGGCCAGCAGCACATCGGGGCTGGCGATCACGACCGTGGCACTCCCCGACGTACCGTGCTGCTGCGCTGGTGATGGCGGCAAGCAGGGGTGGGCCGCTGCGCCGGCACGCTTGGGCAGGCTGTGGTGGCGGTCATCGACCAAGGTGACCAAGCCCGCTGCACCGGGCTCGCCGAACAGGCGAAGCGGGGCTTTGCCCTGCACACAAAGCGGGCCGCGGTACACGCCCGGCCGGATGCGGATCACCCAGGTGCGCTGCGCAGCGGCGTCGGCCGCCCGCGCCGGAATCGCATCCACGGCGGCTTGCACCGACCGGTGGGTGCCGCTGCCGTCTTCGGCCACGATGAAGTCGGGTTTCCAGCTGGGGGCCTCCACCTCGGCGGGCTGCCAGGGTGAAGGGCCCTGCGCCAGGTAGTCGGCCGCGCGATGGCGCGCGGCGGCAGCCGCATCAAGCTGAGGCCGCGCGGCGCCGGACTCTGAGCCTGGCGCTGCGCCCAGCGGACTGCCCAACAGGGCCAGGCCGGACAGCACGGCCCAGACCGGTCGCAACAGGGTCCGACGACCGTTCATGGCTCAGGCAGCTCCGCCAGAAACAAGGCCGGCTCGCCATCCACATCGCTGGTGTACAGCACACGGCGGTTGTCAGGCGAAAACGATGGATGCGGATGCGTCACCTGGCGGTTGCGCTTGTAGACACGCCAGCTGCTGTCGTGACGTGCCAGCGGCATGGCGGTGCCACGCTGCAGATCAAACAAGTGCAGGTAGGGGTCATCTCCGCTGCCATCGCCCACGATGAGCGTACCGTCGTGGTTGCTCATCAGGTGCGAACACGGGGGCATGGTGGCCAACACGGTACTGTGTAGGGTGCGGGGGTCCAGGCTGCAAATGCGGCGCTCGCGCTCCCCTTGGCGAATGCTGACGTAGATCATGGAGGAGCCGTCAGGAACCCAGAACTCATGGGTGATGCGCTCTCCGGGCGCATGCTCGCGGCCGCAGCGGCGGTTGCGGCCATCGGCATCGATGAACCAAATGCGGGCGTCGATCAAATCGCCTGGGCCTTCATGGCAATAGGCCACCGTGTGGTCGTCAAAGGGGCGGAACTGCGGATGGCCCAACCAGCCCTTGCGTTCCAGCACGATGTCGCGCTGACCGGTGCTCAAGTCGATGCGGATGAGCCGACAGCGGGGCTGGGCATGGAACATGTCGATGAAGCGCGACCAGTCATCAAGCTCAAACCAGTCATCCGCGTGAATCTCAATGCCCACCATCTGGGTGCAGGCGCTGTTGCTCACCCAGGTTCCGTAGCCCACCCAACCATCGGGCACGGTGTACACCACCTCTTCCCGCAAGCCGTCAAGCTCCAAACGAATCAGGCGTCGGTCGCCACGAACGAAGTACAGCCATCGGTCATCAGGGCTGATGAATCCGCCGAAGGTGTTCTCGCCCTCGCCATCGGTGAGCTGCAGCGCCGTCTGTGAGCGCAGGTCCAGCAGGTGGTAATGCCAATGAGGGCCGGGGCCGAATTCCGCGCCGAACAACAGGCGAGTTCCGTCCTGTGTGAAACACTTTTGATAGAAGTAGTTGCGGTGGCAGGTGACGTCTGGTGGCGTGAGCCGGGTGACGTGAGCGCCTGTGTCGGGGTCTTGCCGGCGGACAAAGTTGAGCGCTCTGGTGTCGTGCTTGGGCATGGTGGGCCAGGCCCCTTCAACGAATACGGCGCAGCATGGCGTTGCCCTCGTCAACCAAACGCCTGGCAGCCTCGGTGTCCGAAGCCTTGCCGTAGGCCACGGTCTCGAACACCTCGCGCATGAACCGGTGCAAGCGTGCGTGCTCGAACAGGGGATTGGGCACGGTGATGCCCATGGTGCTGGTGCGCTGACGCTGAATCTGCGCGTGCGCCTGCAGCTCCAGAGGGGGCAAGGCCTGGCTTCGGACCAGGGCCTCGAAGGGTTCACGCGCTGCGGGGACGCCGCGCGTGCGGCCCAGCGCCTGTGTGGCCTCAGGGTCTGCCAAGAGGTGGGCCATCAGCTCTGCAGCCAGGCCCGGATGCTTGCTGTTGCGTCCCACCGCGAACATCAACGATGGGCGGCCGAACATACCGCTGTCAGCCGCACCGTCGATCGTGGGAAAGTCTCCAATGGCTAACTTTTGGTCCTTGGGGAGGGTTGAGCCCCGCAGGCTAATCACCGAGTCCCAGGTGTAGTTGCCCGCCCACCGGCCAGCCGTCCAGTCCATCTGCTGCTCGGTGGGCTTCTCGGCGCCACCCAGGCTGGCTCGCAAGGGCAAGGGCGTGGCCACGCGGTCATCAATGAGTTTGCGGTAGGTCTGCACCCACAACACCGCCGCCGCCTCACTCATGGCCACGCGAGGCTCGGTGGGGTGGACAAACGGCACGCCGTAGCGCTGCTGCACAAAGCTTTGCGCGAGCAGCATCATGTCGTACAGCTCGCCATCGAGTGGGTAGTAGCGCGGGCCCAACTGGCCGCGCAAGGCATGCCCGGTGGCAAACAGCTCATCCCAGGTTCGAGGCAGGGGCAGCCCGGCTTTGGAAAAAGTGCTGGCATTCCAAAGAAAGATTCGGGCGGTGTAGGCCACCGGAATGCCGTTGAGTTTGCCGCCGACTTCCCCCGTGGCCAGATCCGCCGGGGTGAACTGGCCCATGGGCAAGACCCGGGCGTGGGCGTGGAGGTCGGTAAAACCGTTGCCCCGCTTGCTGAACATGGCCAGCCAGGCCCAGTTGATCTGCATGAGATCGGGCTCGGACCCGCCGGCGACTTGCGCAGTCAGCCGCTCCAGGTAGCCCCCGAATCCCATGTACTCAGCCTTGACCTTGACACCGGGGTTGCGCTGCTCGAATAACGTCAGTGCCTTCAGGGTGGCCGCATGACGAGCCGCACCGCCCCACCAGGACATGCGCAACACACGCTGCGGCTGCGCACGCACCCAGGGCGATGCCAGCACCGTGGCAGCCGCCAAGCACCGCCGCCGTGTCAGCACAGGCGTGCCCCGGTGTGGACGTCAAACAGGTGAGCAGCCGACAGATAAAGATGCACGGCGCAGGCGTCGCCCCGGGCCAC
>RFPX01000016.1 GCA_009925955.1 Betaproteobacteria bacterium | reverse complement strand
CCACAGCGGCACGGCCAGCCGCAAGTACCGCTGCGCCACCCGCGTGGCCACTTGACGGCACAAATGGGGCACGCCAGGCGCTTCTCCTCTAAGCCGATGCACAAGCGAACCAGGTGACCGCGCAGATGGGAACGATCCTGGCGCATCGCTTCCAGCGGATACGGGACCGCCAAACTGACCGGCCCACCCCAGGAGTAGCCCAAGCGGAACACCCGCAACGCGTCTACGAAGGCATCGACGGCCTCAGGCGCGTACGACTCGTGCAGCAAGATGGAAAAAATGCCCGCTGCTCGGGTGCACTGCTGCGCCCAATGCTCGTGACCAGGTGAGCCAGCAAGCGCCGGGTGCAGCACCTGGGCGACAGCATCTTGCGCCTGCAACCACCGCGCCAACTCACGCGCCGCATGATCCTGCGCCTCATAGCGAAGTTCGATGGAAGGCAGCGAGCGAAGGATGGCTTCAGCGTCGTTGGCGCCCACCCCCAGGCCCAAGCGCATGTGGGCGGTGAGCACGCGGTCGTGAAAGGCACGGTCCACGCTGGTGATGGATCCCATCAACACGTCGCCGCCACCCGAGGGGTACTTGGTCAGTGCATGCATGCACAGGTCCACGCCCCATTGACCGCCCTGCGGGTCGCGTAATGCAAAGGGCTGGAAGGCCAAACCGGCGCCCCACGTGTTGTCCAAAGCGATGGTCAGCCCCGCCTGGCGGCCTGCTCGCACCAAGCCCACCATGTCCGGAAACTCCATGGTGACCGAGCCGGGTGCCTCCAACCACAGCAGCTTGGTGGCGGGCCCAATCAGCGCCGGCAATGAAGCGGCACGCAAGGGGTCATAGATGCGATGCAACACACCCAGGTCGGCCAACAAGGTACGCGCAAGGTCCTTGGACGGCCCATATGCGTTGTCAGGCAGCAGCACCTCGTCGCCGGGCTTGAGCAAGGCCAAGTTCACCAAGGCCAAGGCCGACAGGCCGCTGGGGGCCAACACGCAATAGCGCGCCCCCTCCAGAGTGGCCAGGCGTTCTTCCAGGGTGAAGGTGGTTGGCGTTCCGTGCAGCCCGTAGGTATAGGCCTCTTTTTGCCGCCAGTCACGGCTGCGCAAAGCCTGCACGTTGGGAAAGAAAACCGTTGAGGCCTTGTGGACGGCCGGCACCACCGCCTCAAAGCCATCCGGCGGGCGGTAGGGGTGGTGAATCAGACGGGTACTCACAGCGGCTGCGCGACCAAATCGTGGCCCTCGGCGGCGACCACACGGGCCCGCGTGAACTCGCCCACCCGGAGTTGCGTCGAGATCTTCTGGGGCGGCAACAAACGGACCACACCGTCAATCTCCGGCGCATCGGCATAGCTGCGCCCCACCCCACCGCGGCGTCCCATGGCCGGCGCTTGGTCCACCAAGACCTGCATGATGGCGCCCACACGGCGCGCAAGCCTTTGCACGGACACCGCCTCAGCTGCGGCCATGAAGCGGGATCGACGCTCCTGTCGAAGCGCTTCGGGCACGGCGCCGGGAATCTCGTTGGCTGCGGCCCCGGGTACGGGCGAATAAGCAAAGCAGCCGGCGCGGTCGATTTGTGCCTCGCGCACGAAGTCCAACAAGGCTTCGAACTCGGCTTCGGTTTCACCAGGGAAGCCCGCGATGAAGGTGCTGCGAATCACCAGTTCAGGGCAAGCCGCCCGCCAGGCCTGCAGCCGTTCGAGATGGCGCTCGCCAGAGGCCGGCCGCTTCATGCGGCGCAGCACATCGGGGTGGGCGTGCTGAAAAGGGATGTCCAAGTACGGCAGGATGCGCCCCTGCGCCATCATGGGGATGAGCTCGTCCACATGGGGATAGGGGTAAACATAGTGCAGGCGTACCCAGGCCCCAAACGGTTCGGCCAACTGCGACAACCGCTCGCACAGCTCCACCATCCGCGTCTTCACCGGCTGGCCGTTCCAAAAGCCGGTTCGGTACTGCACGTCCACACCGTAGGCGCTGGTGTCTTGGCTGACCACCAGCAACTCCTTGACGCCGGACTCGAACAACTTGCGTGCTTCCTCCAGGACATCGCCAATGGGGCGCGACACCAGCTTGCCGCGCATGCTGGGGATGATGCAGAAGGTGCAGGCATGGTTGCAGCCCTCGCTGATCTTCAGGTAGGCGTAGTGGCGCGGCGTGAGCTTGATGCCCTGCGGCGGCACCAGGTCGGTGAAGGGGTCGTGGGGCTTGGGCACATGGCGGTGCACCGCGTCCATCACCTCGTGGGTGGCGTGTGGGCCGGTCACGGCCAACACCTTGGGATGCACCTGCTGCACCAGGTTCTGACCGTTCTCGCCCGTTTTGGCGCCCAGGCAGCCGGTGACGATCACCCGTCCGTTTTCGGCCAGCGCCTGTCCGATGGTGTCCAAGCTCTCCTTGACGGCATCGTCAATGAAGCCGCAGGTGTTGACGATCACCAGATCGGCACCCGCATACTCGCGCGAGGTCTGGTAGCCCTCGGCGCTGAGCTGGGTCAGGATCAGTTCGCTATCGGTCAGCGCCTTGGGGCAGCCCAAGCTTGCAAAGGCCACGCGGGGGGCTGGGCTGGAGCCGCCGGCTGGCGCGGCGGCATCGGAGGTGTCGGGTCGGTGTTGGGCCATGCCGTGATTGTCCCGCAGCCTGGCCCACCCCGCCGTCAGCTACTTCTTGCCAACCGGAAAGCCTGGAAAGCCCGGCATGGACTGGAACATCTTGGCCCACTGCCCCCAAGCCTCGGTGTTGAAGGCACTGGGGTCGTACAGGCTCTTGGACTGTTCGGTGAACTGCCGCTGCATGTCGGCAAACGCTTGGAGATTGTGCTCCAGGTAGTGGCCCATCAGGCCCTGCATGGCATGCCCGTAGAAGCGGATGATGTTGGCCAGCATGGGTGCTGAAAACATCGGCACGCCATCGGTCTCTTCCTCGAGGATGATCTGCAGCAGGATGCTGCGGGTGATGTCCTCGGCCGTCTTGGCGTCCTGCACCTGAAAGTCCTGGCCCTGCAGAACCATGTCCTTCACATCCTGCAGGGTGATGTAGCTGGAGCTCTGCGTGTCGTACAGGCGCCGGTTGGGGTACTTCTTGAGCACCCGTTGGCGCGCAGTGGCCGCTGCAGTGTCTGCGGCGGGCGGCGGGGAAGGCTTGGTTTTGCGGCGGGCGTTGGTGGCCATGGCGGATGGGCTCCTGCGTGTACCGGCACGCGATCCTTGCACTGTACGCTGCCTGCCCCGCCCTTCCATAGGGGGAATTGCCCGGCCACAGGCCCGCCAGAGCGCCCATGGCGGCCCACAACGCAAAAGGCCTGAGTTCTTGTGGAACTCAGGCCTTCACGTTTCAATGGTCGGGGTGGCGGGATTCGAACTCGCGACCCCTTGCACCCCATGCAAGTGCGCTACCAGGCTGCGCTACACCCCGACGAATCCCGCATTATAGCGGGTCAATCGGACAGCATCCGGCGAATGGCCAAGAGCTCGCGGCGCAGGTCGAATTCGACGCTCGGTTGTGGGTCGGTTCGCGCAGCCGATCCCGCCTGAGCATGCGAAGAAGAAGCCTCCCAGTCGCCATCCTCAGCGCCCCACACGTCGATGGGCTCATCCGGCATCAAGT
This sequence comes from Betaproteobacteria bacterium, assembly GCA_009925955.1. Classification (GTDB taxonomy): domain Bacteria; phylum Pseudomonadota; class Gammaproteobacteria; order Burkholderiales; family Burkholderiaceae_C; genus RFTU01. Next base: position 10,288 of record RFPX01000016.1, on the reverse strand, counting down.
CGGGCGCCGCCAGGGCACCGGCCCGAAGGCTGCTTTCAGCCAGACGGTCGCGAGCGCCACTGATGGTGAAACGCTTTTCGTACAGCAGCTCCCGTATGCGGCGCACCAGCAAGACCTCGTGGTGCTGGTAGTAGCGGCGATTGCCGCGGCGCTTCATGGGGCGCAGTTGGGTGAACTCCTGCTCCCAGTAGCGCAACACATAGGGCTTGACCATGCACAGCTCGCTGACCTCACCGATGGTGAAGTAGCGCTTGGGAGGAATCGGGGGCAATTCGGAGCTCACGGGGTGATTCTCAGTGCAAGCGGGCGGCGCCGTGGATCAGGGAAAGGCCCAGGATGCGGATGGCGAAGGACGCTCGGCCGGCTGTGCCGCACAAGGGGCAGCCTCAGGCTTCATCCGCTGGGGGTTCATCACCCTGCACCACGGCCTTGAGCTTGAGACTGGCATGAAAGGTCACGACCCGCCGCTCATCAATCGGGATCAGCTCACCGGTGCGTGGGTTGCGGCCCGGCCGAGCAGCCTTGTGGCGCACATTGAAGTTGCCAAAGCCCGAGAGCTTCACATCCGTGCCCTGCTCCAAGGTTTGGCCCAGGATGTCGAAAAACGCATCCACCATGTCCTTGGACTCACGCTTGTTGAGGCCCAGGCGCTCGAACAAGAGTTCGGAGAGCTCGGCCTTGGTCAGCGTGGGCGTAACCAGAGACGGCAGGATGACGCGATCGTTCACAGACGGGCCCCTCATACAGCGGTACGCAAACGCGCACCCACGGCGGCGGCACGCTCCAGCGCCTGTTGAACCGCCGCCTCGATGCGATCCTCGGTCAATGTAGCGTTTTCGTCCAGCAGTTCAAGCCTGACCGCCAAACTCCGCTCGCCCGCTTGCAGGTCACTGGCGCCTGCCTTGGGCTTGTAGACGTCAAACAACCGGGCCGAGCGCACCAGGCCCACGGGGTCATGCGCCAAGGCTTGAACCAGGGTGTCGTGGCTCAGGGACTCTCCGGCCACCAGGGCCAAGTCGCGCCAGACCGCCTGCTGACGCGACACCGCTTGGGCCACGGGCACGGGGCGGCTCAATACCGCCTGCAGGTCCAACTCGAAGACCACGGGTGCGCAGGGCAATTCATAGCCCTGGCGCCATCGCGGGTGCAGCTCGCCCACGTGGCCAATGGTCTGGCCCTCCAACTGGACCGCCGCGCACCGCCCTGGGTGCAAAGCCGGATGCTCGGCCGCCACGAACACCGGCTTGAGCGGCCACAGCAAGGTTTCCACATCGCCCTTGACGTCAAAGAAGTCCACAGGACGCGCCGCACTGGCCCACTGCAGGGCGTCAGCAGACCCCATCGCCAAGCCGGCAACCTTCAGGGGTTGATCAATGCCCGCCACCGTGGTGTCGCTGTCGGGTATGCGGTCATCGCGCTTGAACACCCGCCCAATCTCGAAGAGGCGCACGCGGCTGACTTTGCGCGCCACATTGCCGCGCGCAGCCTGTATCAGGCTGCCGATCAGGCTTGAACGCATCACCGACAAAGGGGCGGCAATGGGGTTGAGCACCCGTATGGCCTGGTTGTTACCCGCCAGCTCCTGCTCCCAGCGTTCTTCTACGAAGCTGAAGTGGATGCCCTCTTGGTAATCGAGCCCCGCCAAAGCCCGGCGTACGGCATGCGCGCCGCGCAACGCTTCAGGCCGCACCCGAGCGGTCACCGGCGCCAGCGGTGGCGTATCGGGGAGTTGGTCAAACCCGAGCACCCGGGCCACCTCTTCAATCAGGTCTTCTTCGATCTGCAGATCGAAGCGGTGGCTGGGCACGGTGATGTGGATGAGGTCGTCTTGCCCTTGTGGTGCCAGCCCCAGACGGCTGAACACGGTTTCGCACTGGGCCCGGCTCAGGGGCATGCCCAGGACCTTGGCGGCACGCGAAACCCGCATGGACACCGTGGCAGCGGCGCCGGATGCCGCTTGTGCCGGCCACTGATCGTCGATGGGGCCGCAGGCGCTGTCCGCGGTTCCACAGATGGCCAACAAAAGCTCGGTGATCCGCTCAATGGCACGCACCGTGCCGGCCGGGTCGACGCCGCGCTCGAAGCGATGCCCCGCATCAGTGGAGAAGTTGTAACGCCGGGCGCGCCCGGCCACCGCCTTGGGCCACCAAAAGGCCGCCTCAATGTACACATCACGCGTGTGGTCGCCTACCGCGGTGGCCTCGCCGCCCATGATGCCGGCCAGGGACTCCACGCCGGATTCATCGGCAATCACGCCCACCTGCGGATCCAGCGTCACGGTTTGGCCGTTGAGCAGCTGCAGGGTCTCGCCTTGGCGCGCCCAGCGCACGTTCAGGCCCGCTCCCACCTTGGCCAGGTCGAAGATGTGGGTGGGCTGGCCCAGCTCGAACATCACATAGTTGGAGATGTCGACGATGGCGTTGACAGGCCGCTGACCGCACCGGGCCAAGCGCTCCACCATCCAGGCCGGGGTGGCCGCGGCAGGGTTGATGCCGCGAACGATACGGCCACTGAAACGGCCGCAGAGGTCGGGCGCTTCGATGCGCACCGGCAGTCGGTCGCTCAGCGTGACCGCGGCCTGAGGAACCGCCGGCATGTTCAGCGGCGCCCCAGTCAGGGCTGACACCTCTCGGGCCAGGCCCAAAAGGGAGAGGTGATGCGCCAAGTTAGGCGTGAGCTTGAGGGTGAACAGGGTGTCGTCCAGCCCCAGCACTTCGCGAACGCTGGCGCCCAAGGGTGCGTCTGCGGAGAGCTCCAGCAGCCCAGCATGGTCTTCGCTGAGCTTGAGCTCGCGGGCCGAGCACAGCATGCCGAAGCTTTCAACCCCGCGCAGCTTGCCCACCTTGATCTCAAAGGGCTTGCCGTCTTCGCCTGGCGGCAGCTGCGCGCCCACCAGGGCCAGCGGTACCTTGATGCCCACGCGGGCATTGGGTGCGCCGCACACGATTTGCAGCGGGCCTTCCTTGCTGTGGGGCCCTGCATCCACCTGGCACACCCGCAGGCGGTCGGCATTGGGATGCTGTTCAGCGGTGACGATCTCGGCCACCACGATCTTGGAAAACGGCGGCGCCACCGGCTGGAGTTCTTCGACTTCCAAGCCGGCCATGGTCAGGCGCTCAGCCAGTTCAGCGGTGCTCAAGCTGGGGTTGCACAGCGTGCGCAACCAGGATTCGGGAAATTGCATGGGAGCTCGTGGTGGGCTTCAGTTGAACTGCGACAAGAAGCGCAGGTCACCTTCAAAGAACTGGCGCAGGTCGTCCACGCCATAGCGCAGCATGGTCAGGCGGTCTGGTCCCATGCCGAAGGCAAAACCGATGTAACGCTCGGGGTCCAGTCCAAAGTTGCGCACCACATTCGGGTGCACCTGGCCCGAACCCGCGACCTCCAGCCAGCGACCCTTCAAAGGCCCGCTGGCAAAGGCAATGTCGACCTCGGCTGAAGGCTCGGTGAACGGAAAGAAGCTGGGACGAAACCGAATCTGAAGGTCGTCGGTCTCAAAGAAGGTGCGGAAGAAGTCGGCAAACACCGACTTGAGGTCCTTGAAACTCACGTTCTCGCCGATCCACAGGCCTTCGCACTGGTGGAACATGGGCGAATGGGTGGCGTCGCTGTCCACGCGGTAGGTGCGCCCCGGGGCGATCACCCGAATCTCGGGCATGGCCTTGCCCGCGGCCAGCAGGGCCTGGTGGCGCTTGACATGCTGCACCGCGTGGCGAACCTGCATGGGACTGGTGTGGGTGCGCAAGAGATAGGGCGAGCCATCGGCGCTGTTCATGTCGACATAGAAGGTGTCGTGCATGGAGCGCGCCGGGTGGTCGGCTGGCGTGTTCAGCGCGGTGAAATTGAACCAGTCGTTTTCAATCTCGGGGCCATCGGCCACTTCAAAACCCATGGAGCCGAAAATGGCCTCGATGCGTTCGAGCGTGCGCGAGACGGGGTGCAAACCGGCCGTGCCGCGGCGCCGGCCCGGCAGGGTCACGTCCAAGGCTTCCGAGCGCAGCTGCGATTGCAGTTCGGCATCGGCCAGCGCCTGGCGCCGCGCCTGCAAGGCCGATTCGATCTGCGTCTTGGCCGCGTTGATCTCAGCCCCGCGGGCCTTTTTTTCTTCTACCGGCAGGGCACCCAGCGATTTGAGTGCATCGGTCACACGGCCGGCTTTGCCCAGGTAACGTGCCTTGGCATTTTCCAGGTCTGCAGGGGTGGCGGCCTGTTGGAATTCGGCGGTGGCCTGGGCCACCAGGGCATCAAGTTCGTTCATGCAGGGCGTCAAGACGGTCGTCGGCGCAAAAATGAAAACGGCCGTCACACAGGTGACGGCCGGGGTGCTGATGGGGCAAAGGCACCCAGGGTGCCTTCACCGGGACATCAAGCCAGTTGGGCCTTCACCTGGGCCACGATGCTGCCAAAGGCAGCGGGGTCGTTGACCGCCATGTCGGCCAGCACCTTGCGGTCGATGCCGATGTTGGCCTTCTTCAGGCCGGCCATGAACTTGCTGTAGGTCACGCCCAGCTCACGGGAGGCCGCGTTGATACGGGCAATCCACAGCTGGCGGAACACGCGCTTCTTGGCGCGGCGGTCGCGGTAGGCGTATTGACCGGCCTTCATCACCGCCTGTTTGGCGATGCGGAAGACGTTCTTGCGGCGGCCCCGGAAACCCTTGGCCAGGGCCAGAACCTTCTTGTGACGGGCGCGTGCGGTAACACCACGTTTGACGCGAGGCATATTGAATCCTTTCCTTGAAGATGACCGGGAGGCTTACAGACCTGCGAAGGGCAGCATCTGAGCCATGTGACCCATGTTGGTCTCGTGCACGTTGACCGCGCCGCGAAGCTGGCGCTTGTTCTTCGTGGTCTTCTTGGTCAGGATGTGGCGCTTGAACGCCTGACCGCGCTTGACGGTGCCACCCGGACGAACGCGAAAACGCTTTTTCGCGCTGCTCTTGGTCTTCATCTTGGGCATGACTGCTCCTTTTAGTTGACCCCTGCAGGCGATCCGAAATCGGCTTCGGATGCTTGTTGGCCTGCAACGGCTTCTTCGTTCGAGCACCCGGTGACCAAACCGGGTGTTCGCGAAACTCACTTCATCGGCGCTTGGGCGCCAACACCATGATCATCTGACGGCCTTCGAGCTTGGGCATGTGCTCCACGACCGCCACGTCGGCCAGTTCGTCACGGATCCGCTCCAACAGGCGCATGCCGATGTCCTGGTGCGTGATCTCTCGACCGCGGAAGCGCAAGGTCACCTTGCCCTTGTCACCGTCTTCGGCAATGAAGCGGCGCAGGTTGCGCATCTTCACGGCGTAATCGCCTTCGTCGGTGCCGGGACGGAACTTGACTTCCTTGATCTCGATGACGTGCTGCTTGGCCTTGGCCTCCGCTGCCTTCTTCTGCTCTTGATACTTGAACTTGCCGTAGTCCATCAGGCGGCACACAGGTGGGTCGGCTTGCGCCGCGATTTCCACCAGGTCCACGTCGTACTCACCAGACAGCCGAAGGGCTTCCTGAATGCTGACGATGCCTAAGGATTCGTTTTCGGGCCCGTTCAAACGCACCATGGGTGCGGTGATCTCGCGATTGAGTCGATGCTTGCGCTCGACGTTGGGCATGCGGCGATCGAGAAACGTAGCGATGGTTCGAATCCTTTCAGGACATCAACAGAAAAACGCCCGTCGGCTTCTAAGCCTTGGCAGCGATGTCGGCCAGCGCCTTTTCGGTGAAGGCTGAAACGGACATCACCCCCAGGTCTTGGTTGCCTCGGGCGCGTACGGCCACGCAATCGGTTGCCATCTCCTTGTCACCCACGACGAGGATGTAAGGCACTTTTTGCAGGGAATGGGCGCGGATTTTATAGGTAATTTTCTCGTTTCGCAAATCAAGCTCGCACCTAAGGCCTTGTTTTTGCAGCGTTTTAGCCACATTCCGGGCGTAATCGGCCTGTGAATCGGTGATGTTGAGCACCGTCACCTGCGTGGGCGCCAGCCACGCGGGCAAGGCGCCGGCATGCTGCTCGATCAGGATGCCGATGAAGCGCTCCAGGCTGCCCAGGATGGCCCGGTGCAGCATCACGGGCGTTTTGCGCTCGCCACTTTCGGCCACAAACTCGGCCTCCAGCCGCTGCGGGAGCGAGAAATCGACCTGGATGGTGCCGCACTGCCACTGGCGGCCCAGGGCGTCTTTCAGGGTGTACTCGATCTTGGGCCCATAGAAGGCCCCATCACCCGGCGAGATGATGAACTCGCAACCACTGTTGCGCAGGCTTTCCATCAGCGCATGCTCGGCCTTGTCCCAGAGCTCATCCGCGCCAATGCGCTTTTCCGGGCGCGTGGCCACCTTGTAGAGGATGTCGGTGAAGCCGAAATCCGCGTAGACCTTTTGCAGCAAAGCGGTGAAGGCGTTGCACTCCTCGAGGATCTGGTCTTCGGTGCAGAAGATATGGCCATCGTCCTGGGTGAAACCCCGCACCCGCATGATGCCGTGCAGGCCACCACTGGGCTCGTTGCGGTGACACTGGCCAAACTCGCCCAAGCGCAGCGGCAGGTCGCGGTAGCTCTTGATGCCTTGCTTGTAGATCAGGATGTGGCCGGGGCAGTTCATCGGCTTGAGCGCGTAGTCACGCTTTTCCGATTCCGTGGTGAACATGTTTTCCCGGTACTTGTCCCAGTGGCCGGTTTTCTCCCACAGGGTCTTGTCCAGAATCTGCGGTCCCTTGACCTCTTGGTAACCGTTGTCTTGGTACACCCGGCGCATGTACTGCTCGACCTGCTGCCAAACGGTCCAGCCTTTGGGATGCCAAAACACCACGCCCGGCGCGTGGTCGTCCACATGGAAGAGGTCGAGTTCGCGGCCCAACTTGCGGTGGTCGCGCTTTTCAGCCTCCTCCAGCATGGTGAGGTACTGCTGCAACTCGTCTTTGGTCGCCCAGGCCGTGCCATAGATGCGCTGCAACATTTCGTTGTTGCTGTCGCCGCGCCAGTAGGCACCGGCCACCTTCATGAGCTTGAAGTGCTTGAGCTTGCCGGTGGACGGCACATGGGGGCCGCGGCATAAGTCTTCGAAGCCCCCTTCGCGGTACAGGCTGACATCCTGATCAGCCGGGATGCTGCCGATGATCTCGGCCTTGTAGTGTTCGCCCATGGCCTTGAAGTGCGACACGGCCTCATCGCGCGGCAACACGCGGCGCACCACGGGCTCGTCTTTCTTGGCCAACTCGCCCATGCGTTTTTCGATGGCCTGCAAATCATCAGGCGTGAACGGGCGCTTGTAGGAGAAGTCGTAATAGAAGCCGTTTTCAATCACCGGGCCTATCGTGACCTGCGCTTCGGGGAACAGCTCCTTGACCGCATAGGCCAAGAGGTGAGCGGTGGAGTGTCGAATCACCTCCAGCCCGTCTGGGTCCTTGTCGGTGATGATGGCCAAGGCCGTGTCGGCTTCGATGCGGTGGGTGGTGTCTACCACGCGCGCAGCCTCGCCCTGCCCCACCCGGCCCGCCAAGGCCGCCTTGGCCAGGCCCGCGCCGATGGAGGCCGCCACGTCGGCCACCGTCAAGGGCGCAGGGTACTCGCGGCGGGAGCCGTCCGGCAAGGTGATGGTGATCATGTGTGCACTCCGGGATCTGAAATGAAAAACGCGGCCATAGGGCCGCGCGACAAGGGGGACCTGAAAAGCTCAGGCGCAAGCCACCGCGGCGGTGACCCGCATCAGGCGCACACAAGACGTTCGCGGTGTCATAACCATGATGCCTTTCCCGACCTTGTTCGTTGTTAACAGCTCGCCATTGTAGGCGATGGGCCTTGCACTCAAGGCAAGGGCTGCGCGTCGATGGACGGCTGACCCACACACTGCGCCCACTCCTGGGCCAGCTGCTCGCTGGCCTTCCAAGCGGCGGACCACAAGCGCTCACGCTCCTGGGGTTGATTCAAGTAACGCTTGAAATCGGATCGGTCGGGAATCTTGCCGCCGGGCAAAGAACGCAGCCATTCAGGCGAGGGGCTCAACACGATGACGTTGTCGAGCGATCGTGTGGCACCGTGCCGATGGCGCCAGGGCTTGTCCAGCCACCCCGGCACCAAACGGGGCTGGAAGTGCGGCACCAGTGCAAGCCCTTGGCCCAAACGGCTGAACGGCAAGTGCATGTGGTAGTCGGTCAGACCGCCGTCCCAATAGGGCCCGGGCGGTGCGCCCGCAATGTCGTGCACGGGCTCCAGCCAGAACGGGATGCTGCAGCTGGCCAACAGCGCATCTTCGAAGTTCTCGGAATTCAGAACGGCTGCAGCCGTGGGGAGATCGGCCTTGGGCTTCATCACCCAGTGGGGGACTTGGCCATCGGGGCTGAACCACACCCGCTGCAGTTGGCTGTTCAGCAGGCGACGGTCCAGCGCATTGAGCCCGACGGCAGCAGCGAAACCGGCGGCCATGCGCCAGCGCCCCGACCGTGCCAACAGCCCACGCCCCCGTGAGGCCAGGATGTGCAAACGCCAGTGCGGGTGGGCACACAGGGCCGACACCGCTGGTGAGGGAAAGTGCGACCGCAGCGTCTGGCGGAACTGGCGGCTGACCACCGCCGCGCCAGGCAACACCCCATCGACCGTTCCATAACGTTCGTGTATGTAGTCATGGCCCAAGCGTTGCAGGGCCTCCAGGGGCCGGGGTGTGCACGCAGCCGCCATGCGCCAAGCGCCGATCGAGGCCCCCACCAGGTCCACCTCGTGCCGGCCTTGGGGCAGCCAGTGTCCAAACAAGAAGGCGTCGAGGTGCAGAAGCACCAGCCCTTTGGGGCCACCGGCGGCGGCGGCCACCACCCGTATGTCTTGTGGCTGCAGGCCGCGCTCGCGCAGGTGCGCCCGGGCGCGAGGCCCGGCATGGATGCACAGCGCAGGTGGCAAGGCCATGTCGCGGCCCCGCTTAGCGGCCCTGCTGAAGCTTGGCAAACGCCGCGGCCATGGCGCCTTGCGCGGCGGGTTCACGCGTTGCAGAGGAATGCCGGTCCGGTGGGCCCGATGGGTGGCGTCGCGCCCGTTCGTCACGCGCGGCCGGCTGAAAGCGGTTGCCCCCCTCACGTGCAGCGCCCTTGCCAGGATCGGCATCGAGCTTCATGGACAGGGAAATCCGCTTGCGGGCCAGGTCCACCTCCAAGACCCGAACCTTTACCACGTCACCGGTCTTGACCACCTCACGCGCGTCCTGCACGAATCGGTTGGCAAGCTGGCTCACGTGCACCAGACCATCCTGGTGGACACCCAGGTCCACAAAGGCACCGAACTGCGCCACATTGCTGACCGTGCCTTCCAGCACCATGCCCTCGCGCAGGTCTTTCAGTTCGGTCACCTCCTCGTTGAAGCGGGCCACCTTGAAGTCGGGCCGAGGGTCACGGCCCGGCTTTTCCAGTTCCTGCAGCACATCACGCACGGTGATGGCGCCAAAGCGCTCGTCGGCAAAGCGCTCGGGCAGCAGGCGCCGCAACACATCTTGTGCACCCAAGAGCTCCTGGATGGGGCGGCCTGCCGCCTGCATGATCTTTTCCACCAGGGGGTAGGTCTCCGGGTGCACGCCAGAAAGGTCCAAGGGGTTGTCACCGCCACGAATGCGCAGGAAGCCAGCTGAAAGCTCGTACGTCTTGGGCCCAAGCCCGGTGACTTCCAAAAGCTGCTCACGGCGGCGGAAGGCGCCTTGCGCGTCGCGCCAGCGCACGATCGAAGCAGCCACTGCAGGGGTCAGCCCGCTGACGCGACTGAGCAACTGTGGCGAAGCCGTGTTGAGGTCCACGCCGACGCCGTTGACGCAATCTTCCACCACCGCGTCCAGTGTGCGGGCCAACTCGCTTTGGTTCACATCGTGTTGGTACTGCCCCACGCCAATGCTCTTGGGGTCAATCTTCACCAATTCAGCCAAGGGGTCCTGAAGTCGCCTTGCGATCGAAACCGCTCCACGCAGGCTCACGTCCAGCTCGGGCAGTTCCCGGCTGGCCACATCACTGGCGGAGTAGACCGATGCCCCCGCCTCGCTGACCACCACCTTGACGGGGACCACCGCTTGCCCAGATCCGGCCAGCACCGAAAGGCGCTTGAGGAGTTCCGTGGCCAGCTGATCGGTCTCGCGGCTGGCCGTGCCGTTGCCAATGGCCACCAGGTTCACGCCGTGTGCCGTGCACAGGCGCCCGAGTGTGTGCAGACTGCCTTCCCAGTCGCGCCTGGGTTCATGTGGGTACACGGTGGCCGTGTCCAAGACCTTGCCAGTAGAGGACACCACGGCCACCTTGACGCCGGTTCGAATGCCGGGGTCCAGGCCCATCA
>RFPX01000150.1 GCA_009925955.1 Betaproteobacteria bacterium | reverse complement strand
GCCCTTCTTCATGTCCAGCAGGTCGCTGCGGCCGATCAGTTCATCAAAGGTTCGGATGCCCAACTGCGCCATGATGGCCCGCGCTTCTTCGGCCACGAAGAAGAAATAGTTGACCACGTGCTCGGGCTTGCCGGTGAACTTCTGGCGCAGCACCGGGTCTTGCGTGGCCACCCCCACCGGGCAGGTGTTGAGGTGGCACTTGCGCATCATGATGCAGCCTTCCACCACCAGCGGCGCGGTGGCAAAGCCGAACTCATCGGCGCCCAGCAGGGCGCCGATCACCACATCACGGCCGGTCTTCATTTGGCCGTCGGCCTGCACGCGGATGCGGCCACGCAGGCGGTTGAGCACCAGCGTCTGCTGCGTCTCGGCCAAACCCAGTTCCCAGGGCGTACCGGCGTGCTTGATGGAGCTCCAGGGCGAAGCGCCTGTGCCGCCATCGTGGCCGGCAATCACCACGTGGTCGGCCTTGCACTTGGCCACGCCCGCGGCAATCGTGCCCACGCCCACTTCGCTGACCAGCTTCACGCTGATGTCGGCGCGCGGGTTGGCGTTCTTGAGGTCGTGGATGAGCTGGGCCAGGTCCTCAATCGAGTAGATGTCGTGGTGCGGCGGTGGGCTGATCAGGCCCACACCCGGCACCGAGTAGCGCAGGAAGCCGATGTACTCGCTGACCTTGCCGCCGGGCAGCTGGCCACCCTCGCCCGGCTTGGCGCCCTGGGCCATCTTGATCTGGATCTGGTCGGCGCTGGCCAGGTACTCGGTGGTCACACCAAAGCGGCCCGAGGCCACCTGCTTGATCTTGGAGCGCAGGCTGTCGCCGTCCTTCATCTCGTAGTCGGTTTCGACCACGCCCTTGCCCACCACGTCCGACACCTTGGTGCCCGCGGTGATCTTGATGCCCTTGAGCTCGTTGCGGTAGCGGGCGGGGTCTTCACCGCCTTCGCCGGTGTTGCTCTTGCCACCGATACGGTTCATGGCCAAGGCCAGCGTGGAGTGCGCTTCTGTCGAGATCGAGCCCAGTGACATGGCGCCCGTTGCGAATCGCTTGACGATTTCAGCTGCAGGCTCCACTTCCTCCAAGGGAATAGCCTTGGTGGGGTCGACCTTGAATTCGAACAGGCCGCGCAGGGTCATGTGGCGACGGCTCTGGTCGTTGATGATCTGCGCGTATTCCTTGTAGGTTTCGAACTTGCCAGCGCGGGTGCTGTGCTGCAGCTTGGCGATCGCATCGGGCGTCCACATGTGCTCTTCGCCGCGCACACGCCAGGCGTACTCACCGCCGGCGTCCAGCATGGAGGCCAAGATGGGGTCGTCACCGAACGCGGCCTTGTGCATGCGCAGGGCCTCTTCAGCAATCTCGAACACGCCGATCCCACCCACCTGGCTGGCCGTGCCGCGGAAGTACTGGTCCACCACCGCCTTGTCCAGGCCCTTTTCGGCGGACAGGTCGCCCGGCAGGTCCTGGTGCATCGAGGCCAGGGTCTCCATGGCCAGGTAGGGGTGCACGGCTTCCGCGCCGTAACCGGCCAGCGTGGCGAAGTGGTGCACTTCACGGGCGCTGCCCGTTTCCACCACCAAGCCCACCGTGGTGCGCAGGCCTTCGCGCACCAGGTGCTGGTGCACGGCCGACAGGGCCAAGAGTGCCGGGATGGCCACTTCGTTTCGGTCGGCACGGCGGTCGGTGATGATCAGGATGTTGTGGCCGCTCTTGAGCGCGTCCACGCTTTCGGCGCACAGTGAAGCCAGCTTGGCCTCCACGCCCTCGCGGCCCCAGGCCACCGGGTAGGTGATGTGCAGTTCGTAGCTCTTGAACTTGCCACCCGTGCTGCCCTCGATGTGGCGCAGGCGGGCCATGTCGGCAAAGTCCAGCACGGGCTGGGTCACTTCAAGCCGCATCGGCGGGTTCACCGCGTTGATGTCCAGCAGGTTGGGCTTGGGGCCGATGAAGGACACCAGGGACATCACGATCGCTTCGCGAATCGGGTCGATCGGCGGGTTGGTCACCTGCGCAAACAGCTGCTTGAAGTAGTTGGGCAGCGGCTTGTTGCGGTCGCTCAACACCGCCAGGGGCGAGTCGTTGCCCATGGAGCCCGTGCCCTCTTCGCCGGCCGCGGCCATGGGGCTCATCAAGAACTTGAGGTCTTCCTGCGTGTAGCCGAAGGCCTGCTGGCGGTCGAGCAAAGACTCGGCCGAAGACGGTTGCGCCGCTTCAGGCTCGGGCAGGGTCTCGAGCTTGATGCGCACGTTCTCAATCCACTGCCGATAGGGCTTGGCCGAGGCGAATTGGCTCTTGAGCTCTTCGTCGTTGATGATGCGGCCCTGCTCGAAGTCGATCAGGAACATCTTGCCGGGCTGCAAGCGCCACTTCTTGATGATCTTGCTCTCGGGAATCGGCAGCACGCCGGACTCCGAGCCCATCACCACCAGGTCGTCATCGGTGACGATGTAGCGCGCCGGGCGCAAGCCGTTGCGGTCCAAGGTGGCGCCGATTTGCTTGCCGTCGGTGAACACCATGGCGGCCGGGCCGTCCCAGGGTTCGATCATGGCCGCGTGGTATTCGTAGAAGGCACGACGGCGCTCATCCATCGTGCTGTGCTGCTCCCAGGCCTCGGGGATCATCATCATCGCAGCCTGCGCCAGCGGGTAGCCGGCCATGGACAGCAGTTCGAGCGCGTTGTCGAACGTGGCGGTGTCAGACTGGCCTTCAAAGCTGATGGGGTAGAGCTTCTTGAGGTCATCGCCCAGCACCGGCGACTTCATCACGCCTTCGCGGGCGCGCATCCAGTTGAAGTTGCCCTTGACGGTGTTGATCTCGCCGTTGTGGGCCACCATGCGGTAGGGGTGGGCCAGCGGCCACTCGGGGAAGGTGTTGGTGGAAAAGCGCTGGTGCACCAGTGCCAGGGCCGAGGTGCAACGGGGGTCCTGCAGGTCGTGGTAGTACTCGCCCACCTGGTTGGCCAGCAGCAGGCCCTTGTAGATCACGGTGCGGCAGCTCATGCTGGGCACGTAGTACTCGTGGCTGTGCGTGAGCTTCAGGCGCTGAATGGCCGCCGAGGCCGTCTTGCGGATGACGTACAGCTTGCGCTCCAGCGCGTCGGGGACGATCACGTCGGCGCCGCGGCCGATGAAGATCTGGCGGATCACCGGCTCTTTTTCGCGCACGGTGGGCGACATCGGCATCTCGGCATTGACCGGCACGTCGCGCCAGCCCAGCAGGACCTGCCCCTCGGCCTTGACGGCGCGCTCCAGTTCCTGTTCACACGCCAGGCGCGAGGCGTGCTCTTTGGGCAGGAAGATCATGCCCACCCCGTACTCCCCGGGCGGCGGCAAGGCCACGCCTTGCGAGGCCATATCCGCACGGAACAGCTCGTCCGGGATCTGGATCAGGATGCCCGCGCCGTCGCCCATCAGCGCATCCGCCCCCACCGCACCCCGGTGGTCCAGGTTTTCCAGAATCTTCAGGCCCTGGCCCACGATGGCATGGGCCTTCACACCCTTGATATGGGCCACAAAGCCCACGCCACAGGCGTCGTGCTCGTGTTGAGGGTCGTACAGGCCCCGTGCGGCCAGGTCCTTGCGTTCAGCGGGCGTGCTCATGGTGGCGCTCCATCATTCGGGTAACCCCGAAGGATACGCCACACCCCATTTAATTAAATGGG
>RFPX01000149.1 GCA_009925955.1 Betaproteobacteria bacterium | reverse complement strand
CGGCCGCCCTCGGCCGAGCTGCGCCCCAACCAGTTGGATCAAGACAGCCTGCCACCCTACGAGGTGCTCGATGCCATTCTGGCGCGCTACATGGAAGAGGACGAGTCGGTGGAGCAGATCGTGGCCGCAGGCTTCGACCGCCCCACGGTGGAGCGCGTGGTGCGCCTGATTGCCCTCAACGAATACAAGCGCCGTCAGGCGCCCATCGGCATCCGCATCACCCACCGCTCATTCGGCAAGGACTGGCGTTACCCCATCACGTCCAAGTTCCGTGCTTAAATCTTGTTGATTGTTCACCCGGAGCCCCCCATGAAGCAGATCACCGCCGTCATCAAGCCGTTCAAGCTCGAAGAGGTTCGCGAGTCCTTGGCCGATGTGGGCGTGTCGGGCTTGACCGTCACCGAGGTCAAGGGCTTTGGGCGCCAGAAGGGCCACACCGAGCTCTACCGTGGCGCGGAGTACGTGGTCGACTTCCTGCCCAAAGTGAAGGTCGAGGTCGTCGTGAAGGACGAGGATGTGGAGCGGGTGGTGGAAGCCATCGTCGCCGCAGCCAAAACCGGCAAGATCGGCGACGGCAAGATCTTCGTCACGCCCGTGGAGCAGGTCATCCGCATCCGCACCGGCGAAACCAACGAGTCGGCGGTCTAAGCCGCCGCCCCGTTCCAAGCCCGCCGCTTCAGGTGCGGCTGTAGTCGGCCGCCGGCGCCGCCCGCGCCGCCAGGGCCTGTGTCTGAAGGGTCTTCATCAGCCGTGGAAGGTCATCGTCCACGATCAGCGCGGCGTGCTGTTCGGGGCTGATGAAGCCCCGCTCGTAGCCGTCTTGCACAAAACGGATGAGCGCATCGTAGTACCCGGCCACGTTCAGCAGGCCCACCGGTTTGGCGTGGTAGCCCAGCTGCTGCCAAGACCACATCTCAAACACCTCTTCCATGGTGCCGATGCCACCGGGCAGCGTCAGAAAGGCGTCGGAGCGGTCAGCCATCAGCATCTTGCGCTCGTGCATGGTCTGCACCACGTGCAGTTCCTTCACACCGTCGTGGCCCACTTCGCGCCGCATCAGGGCATCTGGAATCACGCCCACCACGTGCGCGCCGTGGGCCAGGGCTGCATCGGCCACCGCTCCCATCAGGCCCACGCGGCCACCGCCGTACACCAGCTGACCGCCGCTTTGGGCCAGCAGCTGTCCGGTGGCCTCGGCCGCAGCTCGGTAAGCGGGATCGTCGCCAAAGCGCGAGCCGCAATAAACGCACAGCGACCACCCTTTAGCGGCCTTGTCAGAGTTCGTGTTCATATCGTTTCGGTCCCATCCATCACAGGGCCTTCAAAACCAGCGCGCCCACACGGCCGCTGCCCAGGTGCCCCCGCACAGCAGGAGGCTCAGCAACACCGCCGCGCTGCCCATGTCTTTGGCGCGCCCAGCCAGCGGGTGGAGTTCGAAGGACACGCGGTCCACCGCCGCCTCCACCGCCGAATTCATCAGTTCCACGGTCAGCACCAGCACCACGGTGCCCACCAGCAGCGCCCGCTCCACCCAGGTGGTGCCCAGCCACAGGGCGGCGGGCAGCATGAAAGCGGCCAGGATCACCTCTTGGCGGAAGGCGCTCTCATGGGCCCAGGCCGCCTGAAGGCCCCGCGCGGAATAGCCTGCTGCATTGACGATGCGCTGCAGGCCCCGTTTGCCCTTGAGGGGGTGCTCGGTGCTCATGGCGGCGAAGCCCCACCGGGCGGTGGGCCCGCGTTGGCGTCACGGTGTCCGGTGGGCGTGGCCTGGCCACCGTCAGGCGCCTGGCCGCGTTTGCGTTTGGGGGGCAGGGCAGGGCGCCAGCTGATGAGCCGGGTGCCGCACACCACGTCGTGCCAGAACTGCCGCTGCGGGTGCAGCCGCGCCAGCAGGGCATAGGCCACCACTCCCACGAACATCAGGCCAAAAATCTCGGCGCTGCTGCTCAGGCCGGCCACCCAGGCTGCCAAGAGCGCCGGCAAGAACCACAGCCATGACAAGAGGTAACGGCACAGCGCCCGCGCCTGTGTGACCGCCTGCCCGTTCACATCCACCAGGCGCACATGCCAGGCCTTCATGGCCACCGTTTGGCCGCCGCGCGACCAGAACCACACGAAGTAGATGCCCAAGACCAGGAAGAGAAAGGCCCTCAGGCCCCATTGGCCCTGAAGGGCATGGCGCTGCTGGGTCAACGTGGAAAACAGATACCCCGCAATCATCACCACACCAAAGAGGATCACGCCTTCGTAGGTGAAGCTGGCCATGCGCCGCCACAGGCCGGGCGTGGTGGCCGGTGCGGGGCTGGGCCCTGGTGCGGTAGCGGGGTGGGCGCTTGGCGAATCGGTCGCCGGGGTTTCAACTGCGTTCACGTCGCGCATCTTACGGTTCGTTACGCCCTGGCTTTGCCAAACGCCCCAATCGGACGAGGGTACCGGCGTGCCGAGGGCCCCCTGCGTGGGTTCGGTTCAGGGCCAGGGAAGCCGAGTTGCGCTCAGGGCGTTCCGCCGGTGGCCGGTGCCGTGGCGCCGCTGCCGGGGATGCTGGCCCCCGGGTCCGCTGCGGCGGGCGCAGCCGGTGCCGATGAAGGTGCAGCCTCTTCCGCGGCACCCGCACCCGGGTCGCTGCTGGTGCTGGGCCGGCTGCTGCGGGCCTGGGGCAGCAGGGTCACCGGGTCCACCGCGCCGGCGCTCACCGCCAGCCGTGGGCCGCTCACCGTGCCGGCCACAGGCGCGCTGGGCAGTTGGGTGACCAGGCGCGTCGTGGCACCAATCGGGGCTTGCACCAGGGTGCCGCTCACCGGGCGCGGCACCGCGCCGGCCAACGCGTCGGCCATGGCACCGCTGGACTTGGGCACCGGCGCCGGGCTGTCGCTTCGTTTGGGGACGGCTGGGGTTTGCGCTGCGGCCTTGGCTTTGATCGCCAGCTCCTTGCGCTCAGAGGGCCCCAACTCTTGATACGCCTCCCACTGCTCCAGCCGCTCTTTGGCCGTGAACTGGCGAATCTCCTGGAAATTCAGGCGTGCCGCGCCTCGCTCGGCGGTCGTCATGCGCGCCCATTGGGCCATGCGGTCCTGCACCCGCTGCTGTTCATCAACGGCCATCGACGGAAAGCGCATCGACAACTCCAGCCACTTCAGCCGTTGGTCCACGCTCAGCTCCGACCAGTCGTCCTTCAGTGGCGCCAGGATGGCCTGGTCACCGGCCGACAGCCGAGACCAGCGGCCCGAGACGGCCACGGCGCGGCGCGCTTGCGCCGGAGCGGCCTGCGCGTCCTCGGGGGCAGCCGCCACAGGGGCTGAAGCTTCCAGGGGTGCGGGCACCGCCTGCACCAGCTTGGAGGGCCTCCACAGCCACGCCAGCAAGGCCCCAATCACGGCCAGCCCCATGACGGCGGCAATGCCCGTCATCCAGGGTTCTCGCTGGCGGTACAGGGGGATGCGGTTCATGGCTTGGTGCTCAACGCTCCTGGCGGCGCAGGAACTCGGCGAATCCCGGGTCGGAATAGGCCTGGGGCGGCAGGTCGTCGGTCAGCAGGGCGGCATCCACTTCGGCTGCGGCTTGGATCTGGTGCTCGGCCAAGGTGTCCTGGATGGCCAGAAAGCCCAAGGCCAGGATCAGCAGGGGCAGTGCCGACACCAGCTTGGTCCACCAGGAACCCCCGCTGCGCTCATCGGCCACCGGCCCCGCCCAAGCGCCCCATCCACCCGCC
>RFPX01000148.1 GCA_009925955.1 Betaproteobacteria bacterium | reverse complement strand
GGGTGGGCGCAGGCCTCCTCAGGCGTCACCGCCTCCAGAGACCCGGGGTCGCGCTGCCGGAACGGCCCGCCCGATGCGGTGAGGATGATGTGGTCCACCCGGCTGGCCCAGGTGCTGCGGTCCTCAGGCAAACACTGGAAGATGGCCGAGTGCTCGCTGTCGATGGGGATGAGGGTGGCCCCTCCCTCGCGCACCGCGTCCATGAAGACGGCACCACCCACGACCAAGGCTTCCTTGTTGGCCAGAAGAAGACGCTTGCCCGCACGTGCCGCGGCCATACAAGACGGCAGACCCGCGGCACCCACCACCGCCGCCATCACGGCGTCGATCTCGGCATGTGCAGCCACCTCGCACAAGGCTTGGGGCCCGGCCAACACCTCGGTGCGGCAGCCTTGAGCCTTCAGCCGCTGGCCAACGCCCTCGGCCTTATCGGGGTCGGTCACCACCGCCCAACGAGGCTTCCAGTGCAAACACTGTGCGATGAGCTCATCAACCCGGCTGTGGGCAGACAAGGCACAGACCTCGATGCGGTCGGGGTGGCGCGCCGCCACGTCCAAGGTGTTGCACCCGATGGACCCCGTAGAGCCCAACACGGCCAATCGCATACGGCTGCTCATCGTCCCCCCAAGGCCAAGACCGCCATGGACGCGGGCAGCACCGGCAAGAGCGCGTCCACCCGGTCCAGTACGCCGCCATGACCAGGCAACAAACCGCTGCTGTCCTTGGCGCCCACAGCCCGCTTGAGCATCGACTCGAACAGGTCGCCCAATACCCCCAGGGCCACCAACGAGGCCACCACGAACACCAGACCCAGGGCGCCGAAGTGTTTCCACACCCGCGCAAAGATGCTCAGGGAATCGGTTGCCAGCTGCTGCTCCAGCAGCATCCAGAGCACCGCCAGCAGACCCACCCCCAGGCAGGCCCCAGCGACCCCTTCCCAGGTCTTGCCGGGGCTCAAGGATGGGGCCAGCTTTCGGCGGCCCCAGCGGTGACCCGCAAAGTAGGCGGCCACGTCCGACGCCCACACGATGCACATCACCGACAACAAAAAGTTCACGCCAACCCCACGGGCCAGGGTCAGGGCCCACCAGGTGCTCCACATCACCACCAGGCCAGCGCCCAGGCGCGCCAGGGCCGGCAGGCGCGCCCACCCTTGCGGGCCCTGCGGCATCAACAACAGGCAGGCCATCACCCAAGCCACCGTCAGCCAAGCCCAACCCACGCCCGGCGCGCCCCACAGTGCCCAAGCCTCGTCGGGCCACAGCGCCATGAGCGCTGCAGAAAACGGCAGCACGGCGGCGTAGGCCCAAGCGCGGGCACCCGACTGCCCGTTCAGACACGCCCACTCCCATGCACCCCCGGTCGCCAAGACCAGCGCGAACACACTGAAGGGGATCACGGATTCGGTGAACAAAGTCGGCAGCAGCACCGCCAACAGGGCCAGGGCCGTGATCACGCGCAGGCGCAGCATCAGGTCACACCTGCCGAGTGGGTGATGCCGCCAGGCGCACGCAGCGCTGCCACAAGCCCGCCGCGCACGGCTGCCTCAGCCATGGGCTGCCAGCGGTTTGGAGCTGCCCACGACCACCGCTTGGAGGGAACGGCCCGAGCTGGCAGCGGCCGGCGGGTGGTGGTCGGGCAGTGAGCCAAAGCGCCGTTCACGCGAGGCATAGAAGGCCAGCGCCTGTTGAACATCTTCGTCATCGAACTCCGGCCACAGCCGCTCGGTGAAGAAGATTTCGGCATAGGCCGACTGCCACAAAAGGAAGTTGCTCAAGCGACACTCGCCGCCCGTGCGGATCAGGAGATCGGGGTCTGGGGTATCGGCCAGCGCCATGTGCTGGGCCAGGGTCGCCTCGTTCAAGGCATCCGGCGCCACACCCGCGGCCATGGCCCGCTTGCAGGCCTGAACCACATCCCAGCGGCCGCCGTAGTTGAAGGCCACGTTCAGTGTCACGCGTCGGTTGCCCGCGGTATCGGCCTCCATCTTGGCAAAGGCCTGACGCACCTTGGGCGACAGCGCGTCCAGGTCACCCACCGCGCGCAAGCGCACGCCCTGCGAGGCCAGGGCCTGGAGGTGTGCCTTCATGGCGGTGGGCACCAGGGACATCAGCCCCGACACCTCGGGCTGTGGCCGGTTCCAGTTCTCGGTGGAGAAGGCATACACGGTCAAGACCTGTACGCCGCGCTGGGTGAACGCCCTGACGGCCCGCACCAGGGCCTCAACGCCCTGCTTGTGCCCCAGAAGCCGCGGCAGCCCGCGCTGCGTGGCCCAGCGCCCGTTGCCATCCATCACGATGGCCACATGCCTGGGCACCGCTTGATCGGGCTTGGTGTGGGGCTTGGTGCTGTCGGACTTCACAGGCCTTACCGGTGCGAATGGGCGGTCAAACCGCCATGATCTCCGCTTCCTTGCCCTGCACCAGACGGTCCACCTCGGCGACCGTGCGGTCGGTGAGCTTTTGCACCTCGTCTTGCGCGCGGCGCTCGTCGTCCTCACTGGCCAGCTTGTCCTTGACGAGCTTCTTGACCTGTTCGTTGGCGTCACGCCGAAGGTTTCGCACCGCCACCTTGCAGTCTTCGCCGGTGGAGCGCACCACCTTGGTCAGCTCGCGCCGGCGCTCCTCGGTCAGGGCCGGCATCGGCACCCGCAGCAAGTCACCTTGGGTGCTGGGGTTCAGGCCCAGGTCGCTTTCGCGGATGGCTTTTTCAATCTTGGGGCCCATGCCCTTTTCCCAGGGCTGCACGCTGATGGTGCGGGCGTCGAGCAGGCTGACATTGGCCACCTGGCTGATGGGCACCATCGAGCCGTAGTAGTCCACCTGCACCTGGTCCAGGATGCCCGGATGGGCACGGCCGGTGCGGATCTTTTGCAGTTCACCCTTGAAGGCCTCGACGGACTTGGCCATCTTCTGTTCAGCGGTCTTCTTGATGTCGGCGATGGTCATGGCTGTTGACGGTTCGGATGGGGTTCACACATGCACCAAGGTGCCTTCGTCCTCACCCTGCACCACGCGGCGCAAGGCCCCGGACTTGAAGATGCTGAACACCTTGATGGGCAGTTTCTGGTCGCGGCACAGCGCAAAGGCCGTGGCGTCCATCACCGCCAGGTTGCGGGAAATCGCTTCGTCGAAGCTGATTTGGGCGTAGCGTTGGGCGCTGGGGTCCTTGTGGGGGTCGGCTGAGTACACGCCGTCGACCTTCGTGGCCTTGAGCACCACCTCCGCACCAATCTCAGCGCCGCGCAGGGCCGCTGCCGTGTCGGTGGTGAAGAAGGGGTTGCCGGTCCCGGCCGCAAAGATCACCACCTTGCCCTCCTCCAGGTACTGAAGGGCCTTGGGGCGTACATAAGGCTCGACCACCTGTTCGATGCCGATGGCGCTCATGACGCGGGCCGTAAGCCCCTCTTGGCGCATCGTGTCGGACAGGGCCAGGCTGTTCATGACCGTGGCCAACATGCCCATGTAGTCGGCCGTGGCACGGTCCATGCCGACGGAGCCACCGGCCACACCCCGAAAGATGTTGCCGCCGCCGATCACCACCGCCACCTCACAACCCAGCTGGGTCACTTCGGCGACTTCTCGGACCATCCGCACGATGGTGGCCCGGTTGATGCCGTAGGCATCGTCGCCCATGAGGGCTTCGCCAGAAAGCTTCAGAAGGATGCGTCGGTAGGCAGGCATGCGCGGCAGTAAAGGCTTTCGACAAACACCCCAGTGTAAGGGGCGAAAGGG
>RFPX01000147.1 GCA_009925955.1 Betaproteobacteria bacterium | reverse complement strand
AGCCAGCTCACGAAGAGCTGCACCTTGGTGGGCACCAGGCGCGGAGAGGGGTAGACCGCATGCATTTCCTGCGCCGGCAGCAGCCAATCCTTCAGCAGCACCTGCACCGCGCCGTTTCGAATGGAGTCGTGCGCCACATACAGCGGCAGCACCGCCAAGCCCAGGCCACCGCGGGCGGCGGTCAGCAGGGCCGACAAATTGTTCGAGCGCAAGGGGCCGTGCACCACCACTTCGCGCCGTTGCGCATCTCCGGACTTCTGAGGCCGTGTGAAGCTCCAGCGCGCATCCCCCTGCACCGTGCTGTAGATGAGGGCCGCATGGCCGCGCAGTTCATCGGGTGAGCGCGGCGTGCCGCGGGCCTTGAGGTAGCTGCCCGAGCCCACCAACACCCAGGGGTTGCTGCCCAAGTAGCGTGACCCCAAGGTGGAATCGGCCAGCCGCCCCATGCGGATGGCCACATCCACGCCCTGCTCCAGCAGGTTCACATGGCGGTCTTCGCAGCTCAGGTCGATCTGCAGCTGTGGGTGCTCCTGGATGAACTTGAGCAACAGCGGCGCCAAAACCCGGCGCCCGAAGGCCACCGAGGTGCTGATGCGCAACTGCCCCTGCATCTGCGACTGCGCCTGCAGGGCCACGTGGTCGGCCTCTTCGACCTCATGGGCGATGCGGCGGCAGTGTTCGGCGTACAGGGCGCCCACCTCGGTCACCGACACGCCCTGCGTGGTGCGGTGCAGCAGCCGCGATCCCAAATGCTTTTCCAGTTGGGCAATCTGCTTGGTGACGCTGGGCTGGCCCACCCCCAGGTCGGCGGCCGCCTTGCTGAAGGAGCCCAGCTCCACCACCCGGATGAAGGTTTGCATGGCCGCCAGTTTGTCCATGGCCTCAGCCTAGGCCTGAAGCGCCCATTGGGCAAGGGGGTATTCCCAAACGGAATGGAAGAAATGCGCCGCGGACGGATTCTCGGTCGCCGGCCCTCCACGCAAGATACGGTCTCTTCGGTGTACGGCTGTAACGCACCGCATCCCTTATCCACCCACCCGTTCCAGGAGCCCCACATGGCCAAGATGAAAGCCGCAATGGCAGCCGTACTCGTGATGGAAAAAGAAGGCGTGACCAACGCCTTCGGCGTGCCCGGCGCGGCCATCAACCCGCTGTACGCCGCCCTTCGCGAGCGCCAAAGCATCACCCACATCCTGGCGCGCCACGTGGAAGGCGCCTCGCACATGGCCGAGGGCTACACCCGGGCCAAGGCCGGCAACATCGGCGTGTGCATCGGCACCTCGGGCCCGGCCGGCACCGACATGATCACCGGTCTGTACTCGGCCATTGCCGACTCCATTCCCATCCTGTGCATCACCGGCCAGGCCCCGCGCGCCCGCCTGCACAAGGAAGACTTCCAGGCCGTGGACATCCAAAGCATCGCCAAGCCGGTGACCAAGATGGCCACCACGGTGCTCGAGCCGGCCCAGGTGCCGCGCGTGTTCCAACAGGCCTTCCACCTGATGCGTTCAGGCCGCCCGGGCCCGGTGCTCATCGACCTGCCCTTTGATGTGCAGATGGCCGAAATCGAGTTCGACATCGACACCTACGAGCCCCTGCCCGTGTACAAGCCGGCGGCCAGCCGCAAGCAGGTGGACAAGGCCTTGGACATGCTGATGGCCGCTGAGAAGCCCTTGATCGTGGCCGGTGGCGGCATCATCAACGCCGACGCCTCGGACCTGCTGGTGGAGTTCGCCGAGCTCACCGGTGTGCCGGTCATCCCCACGCTGATGGGCTGGGGCACGATTCCCGACGACCACCCGTTGATGGCCGGCATGTGCGGCCTGCAGACGAGCCACCGCTACGGCAACGCCACGATGCTGGCCAGCGATTTCGTCTTGGGCATCGGCAACCGTTGGGCCAACCGCCACACCGGCGGCATCGACACCTACACCAAGGGCCGCACCTTTGTGCACGTGGACATCGAGCCCACCCAGATCGGCCGGGTCTTCGAGCCGCAGTACGGCATCGTGAGCGACGCCAAGGCCGCGCTCGAACTGTTCGTGCAAGCCGCCCGCGAGCGCAAGGCCGCCGGCAAGCTCAAGAGCTTTGCCACCTGGGCCGCACGCTGCGCCGAGCGCAAGGCGCTGATGCACCGCAAGACCAACTACGACAACATCCCCATCAAGCCCCAGCGCGTGTACCAGGAGATGAACGCGGTGTTCCCGCGCGACACGGTCTATGTGTCCACCATCGGCCTGAGCCAGATCGCCGCGGCGCAGTTCCTCAACATCTACGGCCCGCGCCAGTGGATCAACTGCGGCCAGGCCGGCCCCTTGGGCTGGACCCTGCCAGCCGCCTTGGGCGTGGTGGCAGCCGACCCCACCCGCACCGTGGTGGGCATCGCCGGCGACTACGACTTCCAATTCCTGATTGAGGAACTGGCTGCCGGGGCCCAGTTCAAGCTGCCCTATGTGCAGGTGCTGGTCAACAACAGCTACCTTGGCCTGATTCGCCAGTCGCAGCGCGGCTTTGAGATGGACTACTGCGTGCAACTGGCCTTTGACAACCAGAACGTGGAAGACGAGACCCTCAAGGGCTATGGTGTCGACCATCAAAAGGTGGTCGAGGGTCTGGGCTGCAAGTCCGTGCGCGTGACCGACCCCTCCAAGCTGCAAGACGCCCTGCGCCAAGCCCAGGCCACGGCACGTGAATTCAGCGTGCCGGTGGTGGTGGAGGTGATTCTGGAGAAGGTCACCAACATCGCCATGGGCGTGGAGATCGACAAGATCAACGAGTTCGAAGACATCGACTGCCGTCACCCGCAGGGCACCGAAGGTCTGGTTGCCGCCGGTCTGCTGGACTGAACGTCCGACGCTCCGAGTCCCCCGCCGGAATGGAGCATCATCCGGCGGGCGGGTCAGCCTTCAATGCCCCACACGGAATAGCAAACCCATGACGACCTTCGCCGCCAACCTCTCGATGCTCTTCACCGAAGCCCCCTTCATCGAACGCTTCGGACGGGCCGCCCGCGCCGGCTTCACGCAGGTGGAGTGCCAGTTCCCGTATGAGGCCACGCCCGAGGCGATCAAGGCCGAACTGCAGGCCCATGGCTTGAGCCTCATCTTGCACAACCTGCCCGCTGGCAACTGGGCCGGCGGCGAGCGCGGCATCGCCTGCCACCCCGACCGCGTGGCCGAGTTCAAGGCCGGCGTGGACCAGGCCATCACCTACGCCACCGCTTTGGGCGTGAAGAAGATCAACTGCCTGGCCGGCATCAAGCCCGCGGCGGTCAGCGACGAGCAGGCGCGCGCCACCTTGGTGGCCAACCTGCGCTACGCGGCCGGCAAGCTTGGCCAGCACGGCATCGACCTGTTGATCGAGCCGATCAACACCTTTGACATCCCCGGCTTTTTCATCAGCACCACGGCGCAAGGCGTGGCCCTGCTCGACGAAGTGGGGGCGGCCAATGCCTACATCCAGTACGACGTCTATCACATGCAGCGCATGGAAGGCGAACTGGCCGGCACGCTCAACCGGTATCTGGCGCGCATCGGCCACATCCAGATCGCCGACAATCCCGGCCGCAACGAGCCCGGCACCGGTGAGATCGCTTATGCTTTCCTGTTCGCCCACCTCAAGCGCATCGGCTGGAAGGGCGCCATCGGCTGCGAGTACAAGCCCGCTGCCGCCACCGAAGCCGGCCTGGGCTGGCGACAACAGTTGGCGCAGTAAGACTTTCTAGGAACCTCACATGACCTCCACCCCGCA
>RFPX01000146.1 GCA_009925955.1 Betaproteobacteria bacterium | reverse complement strand
CGCTGAACCAGCGAAATCGAGGCGCGCTTGTGCTCGAGCACCACGGCCACGGCCTGGTCATACAAGGGGTCGCTCTCGCCATCGCTGGCGCCGCCCCCGGGCGCGCCAGGCTCGCCGCCCTCGCCTTCCAAGGTGCCGCCCTCCAGGATGCCGTCGATGTAGTTGGGCTCGCCTTGGGCCTTGAGGAACTCCACCACGCGGTGCACCTCGTCGTCGCTGACGAAGGCGCCGTGCACCCGAACCGGCAGGCCCGTGCCGCTGGGCATGTACAGCATGTCGCCCATGCCCAGCAGCGCCTCAGCGCCCATCTGGTCCAGGATGGTTCGGCTGTCGATCTTGCTGCTGACCTGAAAGCTCAGACGGGTGGGAATGTTGGCCTTGATCAAGCCGGTGATCACGTCCACGCTGGGCCGCTGTGTGGCCAGGATCAGGTGGATGCCTGAGGCGCGCGCCTTTTGCGCCAAGCGGGCGATCAGCTCTTCGATCTTCTTGCCCACCACCATCATCAGGTCGGCCAGTTCGTCGATCACCACCACCACGAAGGGCAGACGCTCCAAGGGCTCGGGCTGCTCGGGAGTGAGTGAGAAGGGGTTGGGAATCTTCTCCTCGCGCGCGGCGGCTTCATCAATCTTCTTGTTGTAACCGGCCACATTGCGCACGCCCATCTTGCTCATGAGCTTGTAGCGGCGCTCCATTTCCCCGACGCACCAGTTCAGCGCGTTGCCCGCCTGCTTCATGTCGGTCACCACCGGGCACAACAGGTGCGGAATGCCTTCGTAGACGCTCATCTCCAGCATCTTGGGGTCGATGAGGATCAGCCGCACATCGCGCGCTTCGGCCTTGTAAAGCAGGCTCAGGATCATGGCGTTGATGCCCACCGACTTGCCCGAACCTGTGGTGCCGGCCACCAAGCAGTGCGGCATCTTGGCCAGGTCAGCCACCACGGGCTGGCCCACGATGTCCTTGCCCAGGCCCATGGTCAGGTGAGAGCCGGCATCGGCATACACCTGCGAGCCCAGAATCTCGGTCAGCTTGATGACCTGCCGCTTGGCATTGGGAAGCTCCAGGGCCATGGTTGTCTTGCCCGGAATGGTTTCCACCACCCGGATGCTGACCAAGGACAGCGAGCGCGCCAGGTCTTTGGCCAGGTTGACCACCTGCGAGCCCTTCACGCCCGTGGCCGGCTCGATCTCATAGCGCGTGATCACGGGCCCGGGCGAAGCGGCCACCACCTGCACCTCCACGCCGAAGTCCCGCAGCTTCTTTTCAATCAGCCGAGAGGTCATCTCCAAGGTGTCGGCCGAAACGGTCTCCTGGCGGCTGGGCGCGGAGTCCAACAAGTCCACCTGTGGCAACTTGGTGTCGTGCAGTTCCTGGAACAGCGGTTTCTGGCGCTCTTTGGCCACCCGGGTGGACACCGGCACGTCCACCACCGTCGGCTCGATCACGATGGGCACGTGCTCCTCTTCTTCCAAGCGCCGCTCCACCTCCACCACTTCGGTGCGCTCGCGCAGGGCTTGCTCGCCCAAGCGCACGTCCTCAGCGTGCTCACGCTGCGCCTGCCGCTGTTCGCGCAGGCCCTCCAGCCAGCCGCCGATCTGCTCGGCCAGTCGCAGCCAGGAAAAGGCAAAGGCCCAAGACACCCCCAGCACCAAGAGGGCAATCCAGAACACGCCCGAGCCGTTGAAGCCGAGCCACTTCATGGACCAGGCCCCCAGGGCATAACCCAACACGCCACCGGCGTGGCCCGGCATGCCAGGCTCGGCTTGGTACAGGCGGGTCCACTCCAAGGCCGCACTGGACGTCAGCAGCAGCACCACGCCCACCAGCCGCCACACGGCCGGGCTCACCGGGTCCGCAGGCGCCGCATCCACCAGGCCCACGCCTTCGGGCGCCGAGGCGCCCCGCAAGCGCGAGGCCAGCAACGACAACCAGTGGCGCGCCACGATCAGTGGCAGCCACCAAACCGAGTAACCCAAGACGAACAGCGCCACATCGGAGAACCACGCACCGGCACGCCCAACCGCGTTGAGGGCACGCTCGTGAACGCCGCTCGTGGTGAAGCCGGGGTCGCCAGCGTGGTGGGTGGCCAGTGCCAACACGGCCAGCAGCCACAGCACGGCCGACAAGAACAGCCAGGTGGCCCGCGGCGGCCGCTCAGGCGATGGGGCCGGCTCAGCCGCACCGGCCCGGTTTCGGCGGTGGATGGGCGGGTCGGCCTCGCTGCCACGCGAGCGCCGATCACGCTCTGGGTTGGCGGTGATGGGCATGGTCATGCCCGCATTGTGGCGCGTCCGCAGCCGGCTAGGCACCGATGGCAGCGTCGCGAATCAGCAGGGACCCGTCAGGCTGGGCCTGCACGAAGCGGCGGTCTTCGAGGCCCTTCATCACACGGCTGACCATTTCGCGCGAGGCCCCCACGCGTTTGGCCATGTCTTGACGCGTCACCCGGTTGCGGATCACGCGCCCCTGCGGGCCGGGCTCGGACATGTCCAGCAAGGCGCGCGCCACCCGCCCGTAGACATCGAGCAAGGCCAGGGATTCGATCTGGCGGTCGGCCGCGCGCAGCCGCTGGACCAAACCCAGCATCATCGGGTAGGCCAGGTGTGATCGGTCGGGCAGGCACTTGGCGAAGGCCTCGCGGCCCAGCACCAGCACGTCGGTTTGCACCTCAGCCCGCACCGTGGCCGAGTGGGGCTGCCCGTCGATCAGGCTCATCTCCCCCACATAGTCCCCCCCACCGAGCATGGCCAGGATCACCTCACGCCCGTTACCGTCGGCCGCGGTCACCCGGGCTCGACCGTTGAGCAGGATGTACAAGGCATCGTGCTGGGTGCCCTGCTCCACGATGGTCTGGCCACGGCGAAATCGCTGTTTGAGAACCCCATCAGCCACCTGTTGGGCCTGGGTGGGGCTCAGGCGTGAAAACAAGGGTACACGGCGGATCAGTTCCAGGTTGGTCAGCATCGACATGTGGGTTCCTCTGGCAAGCCCTGCATCCGAGTGGGCGGCGGGAATTGCACACCGAATTGAAGGAACCCGCCAACTGTTTCACCCTGCGTTAATCGCGCCAGGCTTGACCCTGCCGCGAAGCCCGGGCCAGGGCCCGTGAGAAAATCAAAACATGACTGCTTCCACCCAACACGCACAAGTTCTGATCCTGGGCTCAGGCCCGGCCGGCTACACCGCTGCCATCTACGCGGCGCGCGCCAATCTCAAACCCATGCTGGTGACCGGCCTGGCGCAAGGTGGCCAGCTGATGACGACCACTGAAGTCGACAACTGGCCGGCCGACGTGATGGGCGTGCAGGGGCCCGACCTGATGCAGCGCTTCCAGCAGCATGCCGAGCGCTTCAACACCCAAATCGTGTTCGACCACATCCACACCGTGGACCTGTCGCGCCGGCCCTTTGCCCTCACCGGCGACAGCGGCACCTACACCTGCGACGCCCTGATCATTGCCACGGGCGCCAGCGCCAAGTACCTGGGCCTGCCCAGCGAAACCGCCTTCATGGGCCGTGGCGTCAGCGGCTGTGCCACCTGCGACGGCTTCTTCTACCGGGGCCAAGAGGTGTGCGTGGTGGGCGGCGGCAACACCGCCGTTGAAGAAGCGCTGTACCTGTCCAACATCGCCAGCAAGGTGCACCTCATCCACCGCCGCGACAAGTTCCGCGCCGAGGCCATCATGGTGGACAAGCTGCACCAGAAAGTGGCCGAGGGCAAGATGGTGTTGCACGTGTGGAACACGCTCGAGGAGGTGCTCGGCGACGCCAG
>RFPX01000145.1 GCA_009925955.1 Betaproteobacteria bacterium | reverse complement strand
GAGCTGCTCGGTCAGATGCGCCAGGTCGGCAAACTGCACAAGCCACAAGTCGAGCAAGCGGGTTTTGCGGTCTTGCGATCCCCCGAGATCCCCAGCGTGCTGGTCGAATCGGCTTTCATCAGCAATCCGCTGGAAGAGTCGCTGCTCAACACCCCCGAATACCAAGACGCCCTGGTACAAGCGTTGCATCAGGGGGTGCTGGGGTTTTTCCGCCGCCACCCGATCCGGGTATAGCGGCTGGGGGACCATCGGTCGCAAGGCCGCGTGTGCGCTCAACCATTGGCTCGGCGGCGGGCGCGCCAAGCCCCCACCAAAGCGATCAGACCCGGCCCAATGATCAGCGCCCAGATGATCTTGCTCAGGTGCGTCTGCACCCAGGGCAAGTTGCCAAACCAATAACCCGCCAGACCCAGGCCGCCGACCCAGATCAGGGCGCCGATCAGGTTGTACCAGGTGAATGTGGCGCGGTTCATGCGAGCAACCCCAGCGACAAACGGGGCAAACGTCCGAACGAAGGGCATGAAGCGCGCCAAAATGATCGTGATCCACGGGATGGCCGACCCCATCTTTTCCGTCGATGACACCGCAGCTTGGTATCGCAGCTTGGATGCGGCTAACGATGGCCGAGCTGATCGGTTTGCCCGCTTCTTCCAGGTGCCTGGCATGGGCCATTCCCGCGGTGGGCCATCGACCGACCAGTATGACGCCCTGCAGGCCTTGATCAACTGGGTCGAGAAGGGGCAGGCGCCTGACAAGATTGTGGCGTCTGTTCGAGGTGCTGGAAACGCCGGCGGTGTGAACGCAGAGTTGCCCGCTGACTGGTCGGCTACCCGCACCCGGCCGTTGTGTCCTTACCCCTTGGTGGCCCGCTACCGCAGCGGCGATAAGGAGACGGAGGCCAGTTTCGTCTGCGCGAAGTGAGACAAACGGGGCCTTCGGCCCCGTTTGCGGTTCAAGCGTTTGAAGGTCCGGACGCTGCATCCGCCGAAGCACTGCCGGCGCTGAAGGCGGTGAACTGTGCATTGGCCTGGTAGCCGTCACGCAGTTCCAGGGCCGCCGCAGGATCATGCGGGGCATGGCGCTGCAACACCTGGCGCACCACCTGCAGGTCGCGGTTGCGCAGGGGCAGGCTTTCCACACCCACACGGTCGGTGGCGGCAATGGCGTGCATGCCGCCACGGGCGGCCACCAGTTGGCGGGCCAACAGCAGGTTGACCTGGATCGAGGCTTCGTCCTTGCGCCCCGCGAGTGCGGTGCGCACCCAACTGATCACCCGCCCAAAGCCGTGACGGTTGGCCAGGATCAGCGATCCATCTGGACGCACACCCGCGGCCACCACCGGCCGATCGTCTGCCATGGCCAAGCGGCTCAGGTCCTCAAACAGGACATGGGCATTGGGGGGCAGGTGGACCAGTTCGGGCATGGTGGCTGAGACTTTCGTAGCATCGTAACCGGCCGGCGCCGCAAATACAACTTTAGTATTAATTTCCTTGATCCAGCTCATGGCTGATGGCCGCCAGGAGCGTCTCACCCGCAATGGGCTTGTGCAGGACCCGCAAGCCACTCTCGCGGAAGACCGACACCAATTCGGCCGAGGTATCACCCGTGATCAGCAGGGCCGGCACGTCATCGTTGAACTCGTCGCGCACCCGGTTGATGGCCGCGATGCCGTCTTCGGCGCCCAGGCGGAAGTCGCTGATCAGGATGTCCGGGCGCCGCCCCATTTGCCCCAGTTTCTGCACCGCCTCCGTGCCCGAGACGGCGCAGAACACGGTGGCCCCTGCAGACTCCAGCATCATGCGGGTGGAGCGCAGGATTTCGAGGTCGTCGTCGATGACGGCCACAAAGGTGTTGGGTGGCAGGGCTCTGGGCGTGTCGACAACCCGGTCGCGGGGGTCTTCGCTGACCGGCCTCAGGGCGTGGCGCATGGGCAGCCGCACCGCAAACACGGATCCCCGCCCCAGGCGCCCATGCACGCGTATGGTGGTGCCCAGCTTTTGCGCCAACCTGGCCGAGATGGACAAACCCAGCCCAATGCCGCGGCCCGTGTTGGAGCTGCGCGCCACCTGCTCCTGCGAACCCGGAATCTGGAAGAACTCCTCGAAGATTCGTTGCCGCAAGCTGCGGTCAATGCCAGGGCCGCTGTCCACCACGCGAATGTCCACTGAACGCGGGCTCACCGAAACCCGCAGGCGAACGCCACCTTTGCGGGTGTAGCGAAAGGCATTGACGATCAAGTTTCGCAGCAGTCGCTCGAGCAGGGCAGGGTCGGTCTCGATCTCCATCACCGGAAAGCGGGCGGGCAACTTGGTCTCAAAGGCCAAATCCTCGGCCTGCGCCAAGCGTTGATAGTCCGCATCCAACTGCGCCATCATCCGAGCCAGCGAGGTGTAGCGAATGTTGGCCGCCACCGTACCTGCATCCAGCCGTGAGATGTCCAACAAAGACTCGAACATGGCATTGAGGTACAGCGTGCTCTCTTTCAGGCTCTGAATGCTGGCCCTGACCTGCGTGGCGGGGGCCGGGTCGGCCGGGTTCTGCTGCTGTTGCTCATAACTGCCTTGCAAGGAGGTGAGGTACAGGTTGATGGCGTGCATCGGTTGGCGCAGGTCGTGGCTGACCGAGGCCAGAAACCGTGACTTGGCCAGCGTGGCCGACACCGCTTCGTCCCGCTTGGCCGTGATCTCCTGCAGCAGCTTGATTTCCCTTTGCT
This sequence comes from Betaproteobacteria bacterium, assembly GCA_009925955.1. Classification (GTDB taxonomy): domain Bacteria; phylum Pseudomonadota; class Gammaproteobacteria; order Burkholderiales; family Burkholderiaceae_C; genus RFTU01. The sequence continues at coordinate 1,063 of RFPX01000145.1, read as the reverse complement.
GCAGCAGATGGTTGGTGCTGAAGGCGTTGGCTGAGCGGTATGCAAACATCAGCGAGAGAACACCGGTCAGCGTGAAGGTGACCGTAGCGCCCACCCACTCACCGCCCGGACCGCCCAGTGCAAACACCTCGGCGATGCCCAATGGCAGGCACGACAGTGAGAAGGCCATGTAGGTGGGGAGGTGGGCGCTGTAGGTGAACAGGCCACCGAACAGCAGGGCCACGTTGCCCATCACGAAGGCCAGGCGCTCATCGGGCCCCAAGTGGGGAAAGATGGCCACCCACCCATAGCCGAACATGATGCCCGCGAGGAGGGCCGCCAGCGCGCCCAACCACAGGAACACGTGTGTCTTGAGCCATTGCCGTGGGCCGTCCTCCTCGGGTTTGAACCACAGCAACAGCCCAATCCGCAGCCCAAATGCGGCCAAGCCCAGGCCGGCCCACACCCCCATGGCCTCGTTGTAGCCCTGATCCCGGAACAACAGGGTGAACAGTGCGCTGACGCCACCCGAGCCCCAGGTGGCAATCGGCAGCGACTGGTGCAGGTAAGCGGCCCGCGCCCGGGCCAGTGAGGCGCCGGTGTCCTCTTGGGGCGCAGGGGGCACGGTGATGGCGGGGGAAGTGAAGGGGTTGCGCATGCGCGGGGGCAGCCCAACGGTGGCCGGGCTGTCAGGGTGCGGATGGGGCGGTTTGCCTTGCCAAAAGTATACAAAAGTATCATAAACTAAGGTCTTATAACGTTCGAAGTTCTGCATACGCATGGCCACCCTCGGCAATTCCATGGCTCGGTCGGTCGATGTTCAGTCGGCCCAAGCACTGGCTGCAGCCCGTGAGGCGCAGGCCTTGGCGCGCGGTGCCGCCGCTGAACCGGACAGGCTGCCCAAAGATGCCATCCGCATCGTGAACGACCCGCTCGCCATGATGCAGGAAATGGCCGAGGAACTGGGCTTTCTCAAGGCCGAGGAGTTGGCCGGATCCCAAGAGCTCGAAAGTGACGAGGAAGAGTCGTTTCGGGACCTGATCGACGAGCTGATTCGCGAGTCTTTGCAGGCACAGAGCGACCA
>RFPX01000144.1 GCA_009925955.1 Betaproteobacteria bacterium | reverse complement strand
CACCGCCGGGCTGCTGCCATAGGCCACCGAGACCGTGCCGGATTGATCCGCACTGAACACATTGACCTTGATGCTGTTGCCAGTGGGGCTGCCCAGGGCCACGCTGCCGTTGAAGCTGAGCGCCGGCGTGGTGGGCGTGGTGGGCGCAGTGCTGCTGTTGCCACCTCCCGTTGCGCCGGCAGCCGGCGGCGAGACGGCCGTGCCGCTGCCCCCACCACCGCAAGCGCTGAGCAGGCATCCCAAGGCGATCAAGCCCGCAGGCCAAAAGTACGTGGTCATCAAAACCTCAGATCAAGAGGCCTGTCGCCTTCGCGGGCCCATTGCTGGCGGGGCCGCAGGCTTGTCAGGGACAGGGGGCGAAGGGCTGCGGGCAGCTTCAGTTGCGCTTGTGTCACCGCATCACCGCCGATCCGAAACTCCGCTTGTGCCGCCAGCCATTCGTGGTCGGCATGGGCACCCGTGAGCTGGGGCATGAGCTGGCGCTGCAGCCAGGCCTGTGCATCCGAGGCGGTAGGCCAGGACCACCGTGCGGCCGTATGGCTGCGGCCCTGGATGAGCAGCGCACAGTGGTCAGCCCAGCGCCGGGTGGCCTGCTCCCAGTGCTTGGCGAATCGCTCGGGCTCCATGGCCGACAGCAGCGCCAAGGCTTCGGTGGGTGCGGTATCGGGCAAGAGCGTGAGCTGCAGCGCGCGCGCGGCGTCCCAGCGCAACGACAGCGTGAAGTGGCCGCCGTCGCGTTGCACCAGGGTGGCCGAGGGCAGAGGGCTGTCGTGGGCGCGAACCACTTGGCACAGCAGGGCCTGCAGCGTCAAGGCAAGGGCCCAAACCAGGGTGGGAAGGGCTCTGCAGGTCGGGGTGTGCATCAGCGGCAATAGGTGATGGGAGGCTGGGTGGTCGCTCCCGCTTCGCTTTTGAACTCGAAGGCCCAGCAAGCGGTCTTGCTTCGGTTGTTGGCCAGGCCCAGTGCGGCCTCCAGCTCATCGCCTTTCAGGGCCTTCCAGCGGATTTGGTAGGAGCCCGGTGGGTTCGCGTAGCTGTCCTGCCCGGTCTCATTGGTGGTGAAGGTGCGCGTGCTGCTGAAGCGCAGCACCTGTTGACCCGTGGCGGCATCGCTTCGCAGGCTCATGGCACTGACCGCAAAAGGCTGCACCGGCGGCTGTCGCATGGGGCTGAACTTGGCGGACTGCCCGGCCAGATCAGGGCTGGGCACACCGCGCAGACAGGACATCACGTAGGGGGAGGCATCGGTGACGTGGTACTTGTAGCCCTGCGGACCGTTGCTCACGGGCAGGGCATTACCGCCGCACACCCCATCACGCACGGCTGGTTTGCCGTCGGCGTCGTTGTAGCCATAGATGCCGAAGCCATCGAGTGCCCAGCCGATGGGATGCGTATCCCAATAATTGGCAGCCTTGGTCGACATGAGGCAGGTGGGGGCGGCGTGGTAGTGGTAATCGTCTGCGCGCCCAGCGTGCCCATTGCACAGATCCAATTCCCCCAAGACCTTGGTGTCGCCGTTCTGGCAGCCGCCTTGTTTGCAGGGGTTGAAGATGGGCACGCCGTTGACCGCCACCCCCACGGGCCCATCGGTGACCGAGGTCGGTGCATCGGCCAGGCGTGGGGTCAGCGGGATGCGCCAGGCGTTGGTGCCCAAAAAGCGCTGCGCTGTGGGCACCTGCAGGTTGCTCGCCGTGATGCCGTCCATCATCGTGTGCGTGGGCAGGCCTTCTGAAGAGATGTAGGCGTACTGCGCATCGCAGCCCACCTGTGCGGTACCGCCGCCGCCCTGCACCGCGTTGCGAACCAGCAGGCAGGCGCTGCTCGACCCGGAGGGACTTGCGCTGCGGGTGTAAGACACGTTCAAGGAAGCCTTGGCCAGGGTCAGCGGCGCCAACAGCCCCGTCAGCGTGACCCCATCGGGCTTGGCAGCTGCGTTCACGGGGGCCGACAGCGCATACAGGGTGAAGGTGTAAACCTTGGCGCCGCCGCCTTGGCTGCAGGGGGGTTGGTAGCCGGGGACCGGACCATCGCTGCCCACACCGTAGTCGGCCACGCCAAAGGTGGCTGCCTCCAAGGCCTGGCGGTTGGCCGAGAGGTTGTAGAGCAGCCAGTTGTATTTGGTGACGCCATCCGCAGGGATGGTGGTCATGACCAGGGCCAAGGACTTGGTGCCCACGGGAACGCCACTCCAGGCCAGGGGCGGGGAGCCGGCATGGCCATCGCAGCTGTGTTCGCCGGGCATGGCGCCGCCCTCGATCATCACCGGGCTCGTGAGGATGAAGTTGGTGGTCCCGGTGGTACTCCCTCCGTTGATGCCGCCCGTACCTTGTCCGCTGCTGCCCCCAGCATTGCCACCGGTGTTGACCGATCCGGTGGAGGGGGCTGTTGCCGAACCGCCGCCACCACAGGCCGCCAAGCCCAGGGCGGCCAGCACTATGAATCCAGAAGCAGAACCTTGCAGTAATCGTCGGACCATTGAATCCCCTGTGCGCCCCGTGGAACTCCACAGCCCGGAGCGAATCCAGGGCGCAAAAGCTCGGTGTCCAGATGGTCCAGATCTGATGTTGCTGGTTTATTGCCGAAGCGCAAAGGTTCCCTTCACGTTTGCTTGACGGAAGGCCATCCCAAGACTGCCAGCCGATCCACTGGCGGCACTGGCGCGCTTTGCTGCCACCCGCTACGCCGTCACACGCAGCTTCACGGTGCTGCATCTCGTGACCGGGTGCCGCGCGCTGCGGCGGCTGCGACAGACCATGGCGCGATGCCGCTGCTGCCGCGGTTTCGACTTGACATAGGCGCTATCGGCGGGACCTAACCACCGACACACGGCTTTCAGTCAAATGGCGACTTGAAACGGGGCTGGCACATCCGTGTGCCCGGTGTAGACCCCACCAGCCAAACCCACCGACCTCGACTGGCCAACGCTTTCCAGCGCGGCATTCATCTGCTCGGCCACATCGAGAAATCGGGTCAGCACGCGCAGAAAGGCGTCAGCATCAAGCGACGCCAGGGGAAGGCGCCGAAACAGCAGCACACCGCCACCTGCAGGGTCGAGCCCCAGACAAGCGCCATCGGTGAGCATGCCGCGGTAGTTGGCCGCGGCAATCATCGAAGCCGCTGCTTCACGACGTTCCGGCGGCACCGGCGTCAAGGCGGTTTCCAGCAGCAAGTCCCCCGTCTGCTCGTCGGCCTGGCACGTGGTCACCAGGCCGTTGTCGAGCTCGAAGACACAGGCGTCGGGCACCTCATCGTTCCAAGGCAGACCCGCCGAGACGCACAAGGCCTTGAGTTGCTTCGTCATCGCTTTTCCTCTTAAACCAACTGATCCGGTGTCACCGGCTTTTGGGCCTGCGGCTGCTCGGGGGTGGTGGCCGTCTCATCTGGGGTGAACCTGGACTTGACCAAGGCCACCAGTGAGTTTCCGAACCCGGCAAGCTTGGCTGCATCCCACTTGTGGCGCTCCAGCACGTCCATGATGGCATCGCCCACCGTGAGCAGCGGCGGAGGCTCATCAGACACTTGTCGATTGAGGTTCGAGTGGAATTGTGACAAGGCCTTGTAGTCTCTCGGAACGTACTGGATCAGCAGGTCGCGCTGGGCCTGGTTGAGATCGGCAAACTCCACCATCTTGCAGGCCCGCAGAGCGAAGGCCACGGCACGATCCTCGGGCTTGCCGGAGCTCTCCAGCTTGGTGGCCTGACGGTCAATGTTCTGGAAGAACGGCACCGTGTTGCGCTTGATGAAATCAGGCGCAACACGGTGCCGTTCTTCCAGAACATTGACCGTCAGGCCACCAAGCTGGAG
>RFPX01000143.1 GCA_009925955.1 Betaproteobacteria bacterium | reverse complement strand
AGTGCTTTGACATCAGCCACACCGCCGGTGAAGCCACCCAGGCCAGTTGCGTGGTGTTCGAGCACCACCAGATGCAAAGCGCGCAATACCGCCGCTACAACATCGAAGGCATTGTCGGTGGCGATGACTATGCGGCGATGCGCCAGGTGCTGCACCGCCGGTATGCGAAGGTGGAAGAGGCACGCCTGCCCGATGTGGTGCTGATCGATGGTGGCAAGGGTCAGGTGGGCGTGGCGCGTGAAGTCTTCGAGGAACTGGGCCTGGACCTTTCCTTGCTGGTGGGCGTTGAAAAGGGCGAGGGCCGCAAGGTGGGATTGGAGGAGCTGGTCTTTGCCGATGGACGGGCCAAGGTCTACCTGGGCGCTGATTCGGCGGCCTTGATGTTGGTGGCGCAGATTCGGGACGAGGCCCACCGCTTTGCCATCACCGGCATGCGCGCCAAGCGTGCGCAGGCCCGAACGGGCGGCAGCCGCCTGGAAGACATTCCCGGCGTGGGCCCGCGCAAGCGCGCCCGGCTGCTGCAGCGTTTTGGCGGTGTGCGTGGCGTCGCATCGGCTTCCGTGGATGATTTGTGCAGCGTGGAGGGCATCTCCAAAACGCTGGCTGAGGAGATATACCGTGCCTTGCATTGAGGGCAGCCCGATGGTGGGCCGCCGCGCCCCGCGAGTGGGGAGGGCCCCCTGGGCTTGGGGACTGGTCTTGGCCTGTGCCCTGAGTGCCTGTGCGCCCACCAGGCCCCCTGTGGCCCCGCCCGCCCCGGTGGCCACACCCGCACGCGCGCCTGCACCGGCCGAGCCCTCGGTCTCCAAGCCGGCACCGGCCTTGGCAGGTGATTGGCGCGAGTACCACCGCATGGCGGCACGCCAGCTGGTGCAGGCCAACCTTGAGCGCACGTACATGGGTGCCGTCCCCGAACCCTTGAGGGGCATCCCGATTCTCGAAGTCGAGTTGCATGGCGACGGAAGTGTTCGCAACATCAAGGTCCAGCGCCGCCCGCGGCCTGCGGACGCGCAGCACACCATCCAGTTGGCCATCGAGGCGGTTCGGCGCGCCGCGCCGTTTCCTCCCGTGTCCCACCTGCCCAAGCCTTGGTCGTACACCGAAGTGTTCCTCTTCGATGAGGCAGATCGATTCAAGCCCCGAACCTTGGATGAATGAGCCGGGCGCTTGCCGGTAGGATCGCCCCATGTTCTTCACCATCCCGACCATGCTGACCTGGCTGCGCATCGTGGCCATACCGGTGATCATCGTGGTCTTTGCCATGCCCCTGGCTGCGGAGACCCGCAACCTGGTGGCCACGGTTCTCTTCGTGGCCGTGGCCCTGACCGATTGGGCCGACGGATACCTGGCCCGCAAGCTGGGGCAGACCTCTGCCTTCGGTGCCTTCCTGGACCCGGTGGCCGACAAGTTCCTGGTGTGTGCCTGCTTGCTGGTGTTGGTGGAAATGGGCCGCGTGGATACCTTGGTGGCCTTGGTGATCATCGGGCGGGAGATTGCGATCTCGGCCCTGCGCGAGTGGATGGCGCAGATCGGCGCCTCGCGCAGCGTGGCGGTGCACATTGTGGGCAAGCTCAAGACCACGGTTCAGATGGTGGCCATTCCCTTCTTGCTTTACGACGGCTTGCTGTTCGGCGTGCTGGACACCGCCGCCTGGGGTACCGCACTCATCTATGCGGCGGCCGTGCTCACGATCTGGTCGATGGTGTACTACCTGCGCAAGGCCATTCCCGAGATCCGCGCGAAGGCCCGCTGAGCGCCCCGTGCAGCGTTGGCCTTGAATTCCAATCCTCCCCGCACGCCGATGCCCTCCGGGCTCGACCTGGTGGCCCTGATGCCAGCGCTGTTCGTGCTCATCTGGAGCACGGGCTTCATCGTGGCGCGCCTGGGCATGCCACACGCGCCGCCCATGACGTTCTTGTGTTGGCGCTACGCACTGTCTTTGCTGGGCCTGGCACTTTGGGCTTGGTGGGCACGGGCGCCGTGGCCCCGCACACCCCGTGCATGGCTGCACTTGGCGATCACCGGTGTGTTGCTGCAGGCCGGGTACCTGGGGGGTGTATGGAGCGCCGTGAAGATGGGGCTTTCGGCTGGCACCACCGCGCTCATCGTGTGCCTGCAGCCGGTGCTGACCGCCATCTTCTTGGAGTGGCACGGCGGGCGGGGGCGCGTGCGTCCTTTGCAGTGGATGGGTTTGGCCTGTGGCCTGGCCGGCGTGCTGGTGGTGGTGTGGGACAAGCTCGGCTTGGGCGAAGCGCATGTGCTGAACCTCGGCTTGGCGGTGCTGGCCCTGCTGAGCATCACGGCTGGAACCCTGTACCAGAAGCTGCATGTGGGCCCCACGGATGTGCGCAGCGCGGGTGCCGTGCAGATGGGCGCGGCCCTGCTCATCAGCTTCCCCCTGGCCCTGCTCGAGACCGAGGGCATGGACTGGCATCCCGAGATGGTGATCGCCCTGGCCTGGTCGGTGTTGGCCCTCACCATGGGCGCCAGTTCCTTGCTGTACCTGCTGATCCAGCGCGGAGCGGCCATGAAGGTGGCCAGCCTGTTCTATTTGGTGCCGCCGTGCACCGCCTTGATGGCCTGGGCCTTGTTCGGTGAGCCCTTGAGTTGGGGGTTGCTGGTGGGACTGACCTTGGCGGCCATCGGGGTGGGCTTGGTGCAGCGCTCGCCTTGACGCGTGCGGCTAGCCCATCCCTGTATCCGCTGTCAACCGGGCTTTTCTGACCTGCAGGCCGCACCAGGCCTTGAATTCGGAGCATAGAATCCGGCTCCCGCGCACCGGAACCTGGGGCCGCCGCAAGGTGGACCCATGCACCAGTGGCGAGGCCAATGAATCAAGCAGGCGCTGCTCTGCAAACCGAATTGACTGGAGAAGAAAGCTGTGAACAAAGGCGAACTGATCGAACACATTGCCAAGCAAGCCGACCTGTCCAAGGCGGCCGCTTCCCGTGCCCTGGAGGCCGTGATCGGCGGCGTGCGCACCACGCTGAAGAAGGGCGGCACCGTGTCGCTGGTGGGATTCGGCACCTTCTCGGTGACCAAGCGTGCCGCACGCACCGGCCGCAACCCGCGCACCGGCGCCACCATCAAGATCAAGGCGGCCAAGGTGCCCAAGTTCCGTCCGGGCAAGGCCCTGAAGGACGCGCTCTGATCTGAGCGCGGTACCGTATGCGCGCCATCGATGCGCGTACGGGTGCTTAGCTCAGTTGGTAGAGCGGCGCCCTTACAAGGCGTAGGTCGGGGGTTCGAACCCCTCAGCACCCACCAAGGATTGCAGCCAGCCGCGAAGCTGGCCTCAACCCCGAGAGGGCCTCGTGCAGCGAGGCCCTTTCTCTTTTTGAAGAATGAGCGGCATGGCACCGGCCCTGACCACCGTTGAACTGTTTTTGATCGCCATGGCGGTGATCTTCACCGTCCCCTTCCTCATTTGGCGATTCGGTCGAACCGATTACTGGGCGCCCTTGGTGGTGGTGCAGATCGTCACCGGCGTGGTCTTGGGGCCGGGTCTCCTGGGCCAATGGTGGCCCGAGGTCTACCGGGGCATCTTCACCCCGGCCGTGATTCAGGCGCTCAACGGCTTGGCCTGGTGGGCCGTGATGCTCTTTGTGTTCCTGGCGGGGTTGGAGCTCGACCTGAAAAAGGCCTGGGACCAGCGCCGGTCCACGTCGATATCGGCCGGGCTGGCCCTGGGCGTGCCCCTGGCCTGTGGCTGTGCAGCAGCCTTGGTGCTGCAATCCCAGGACGGTTGGGTTGGTCCGCGCGCGCAGCCCTGGCAGTTTGTGGCGGGCATCGGCATGGCCTGCGCCGT
>RFPX01000142.1 GCA_009925955.1 Betaproteobacteria bacterium | reverse complement strand
ATGCCGGCGGAACTGGTGGTCAGCGCGCGCAGCGAAGACGGCCTGGTCATGGCGGTGCGTCACCGGGATTTGGCGGGTGGTTCTGCGCCCATGGAGGGCGTGCAGTTCCATCCGGAGTCCATCCTGAGCGAGCACGGCCATGCCATGTTGCGCAACTTCCTGAGCATGGGTGCAAAGCCTCTGGCTGAAGCGACCCGGGTGTGAGCATGAACGCTGTCCATCACCAACCCCCTGTGATCGACCTGCGCAGCGATACGGTCACCCGCCCCACACAGGCCATGCGCGAGGCGATGATGAGTGCCGAAGTGGGCGACGACGTCTTTGGGGATGACCCTACGGTGCGTCGGTTGCAAGAGCGCATCGCGGGCGACTTGGGCTTCGAAGCCGCCTTGTTCATGCCCAGCGGCACCCAAAGCAACCTCTGCGCCCTGATGGCGCACTGTGGCCGCGGCGACGAATACATCGTGGGGCAGATGGCGCACACCTACCGATGGGAAGGCGGGGGCGCTGCTGTTCTGGGCAGCATTCAACCCCAGCCCCTGCCCCAAGGGCCCGATGGTCGCCTCGAATGGCGCGACATCGAGGCGGCCATCAAGCCCGACGACGCCCACTTTGCGCGTTCCCGCCTGCTGTGTCTGGAAAACACATGGGGCGGACAGGTCTTGGACGCCGGCTACGTGGCCGATGTGACGGCCCGCTCCCATGCACGGGGGCTCGCGACCCACCTCGACGGTGCGCGCCTGTTCAATGCTGCGGTGGCCAGCCGCTGCTCCGTGCGTGAACTGACCAGGGGCTTTGACAGCGTGTCGGTGTGCTTCAGCAAAGGCCTGGGCGCGCCCGTCGGCTCCGCCCTGTGCGGCAGCCGCAGCTTTATTGAGCGGGCCCACCGCTGGCGCAAGATGAGCGGCGGTGGTTTGCGCCAGGCGGGCATCCTCGCCGCTGCGGCACTGCATGCCCTGGACCACCACGTGCAGCGCTTGGCCACAGACCATGACCATGCCAGCCGCTTGGCTGCTGGCCTCATGGGCCTTGCGGGTGTTTCGGTGCAAGCGCCGCAGACCAACATCGTCTTCCTGGATCTCTCGCCCGAGGTGCTGGCGCGCCACCCTCAGGGTGTGGCTGCAGCACTGGCCGACCATGGCCTCCTGTGCACCGGCTCGGCCCGCCTTCGGCTGGTCACCCACCTGGACATTCAGCCCCCACAGGTGGAGCAAGCCCTACACATCCTGCGCGCCGTGCTGAGTTGAGCGCTGCCACCCTACACCACACCACCCCCATCGAGAACATCATGACCATCAGCAACACCGAAGCCCTTGTGCGCATCATCGAGCACCGGGAAATCTTCCATGACGAGATGCTCACGTTGATGCGCCGCATCATGGGCGGGGAGATGTCGCCCACGATGATTGCGGCCATTGCCATCGGCCTGCGGGTGAAAAAGGAGACGATCGGCGAGATTGCGGCGGCGGCCCAGGTGATGCGCGAGCTGGCCACGCCCGTCACCATTGAGGACCGGCGCCATCTGGTGGACATTGTGGGAACGGGTGGCGACAGCTCACACACCTTCAACATCTCCACCGCCTCCACCTTCGTGGCAGCGGCTGCCGGCGCGCGTGTGGCCAAGCACGGTGGGCGCAGCGTCAGCTCGACGTCCGGCAGTGCCGACGTCATGGAAGCCCTGGGTGCGCGCATCGACCTGAACCCGCAGCAGGTGGCCCAGTGCTTGGAGCGCACGGGCATAGGCTTCATGTTCGCACCCCACCACCACGCCGCCATGAAGCACGCAGCACCCGTGCGCAAGGAGCTGGGCGTGCGCACCATCTTCAACATCCTGGGGCCGCTGACGAACCCGGCCTCTGCTCCCCACACGCTGATGGGCGTCTTTCACCCTGACCTCGTGGGCATCCAGGTTCGGGTGCTGCAGCGCCTGGGCGCCGAGCATGCACTCGTGGTCTACGGGATGAACGGCATGGACGAGTTGTCGATTTCTGGCGAGTCCATGGTCGGGGAGCTCAAGAACGGCCAGATCCACGAGTACACCGTGCATCCCAGTGACTTCGGCATGCCGGTGTACGACGCTCGGGCCCTGCGTGTGTCCAACCGGGAAGAGTCGGTGGCCTGTATCCAACGCGCCTTGGCCAACGAAGAGGGGCCCGTACGCGACATCGTGCTGCTCAACGCTGGCGCAGCGCTGTATGCCGCGGGCTGCAGTGCCAGCATGGCCGATGGCATTGGCCTGGCGCGCCAGGCCGTGGCCAGCGGTGCGGCCCAAGCGCGTTTGCAGCAGTTTGTGGCCGCCACCCGGGCCCTTGCCGGCTGAGGCGCCACCATGTCCGACATCCTGAACAAGATCGTCAGCGTCAAGCACGAGGAGTTGGCCGCCGCGCGCCAGCGGCGCAGCTTGGCGTCATGGCGTGAGGCCGCCCAGGCGCGCCGCGACGTTCGCGGCTTTGCGGCCGCCCTCTTGTCGCGCGCATCGGTGGGCCGTAGTGCCGTCATCGCCGAGATCAAGAAGGCCAGCCCCAGCAAGGGCGTGATCCGCGAGCGTTTCGTACCCGCCGAGATCGCCCACAGCTACGCCCAGCATGGTGCGGCCTGCCTGAGCGTGCTCACCGATGAGCGCTTTTTCCAGGGCCATGCAGACTACCTTGAGCAGGCCCGGCAAGCCTGTGCGCTGCCGGTGCTGCGCAAGGACTTCATGGTGGACGAGTACCAGGTGCACGAGGCTCGGGCCATCGGTGCCGACTGCATCCTGCTCATTGCGGCTTGCCTGGACGATGCACAGATGCGCGACCTTGAGGCCTGTGCCCACGCCTTGGGCATGGACGTGTTGGTGGAAGTGCATGACGCGGACGAACTGGACCGAGCGCTGCGATTGAACACGCCCCTGGTGGGGGTGAACAACCGCAACCTGCGCACCTTCGAGGTGTCCCTGCAGACGACCCTGGACCTGCAGCAGCGGGTGCCGGCCGACCGGCTGCTGGTCACCGAAAGCGGCATCCTGGGGCCCCACGATGTGCAGCGGATGCGCTCGGCGGGCATCCACACCTTCTTGGTGGGCGAAGCCTTCATGCGTGCGCCGGATCCGGGCGCTGCGCTGGCGGAACTCTTTGCCTGATGGCCCTTGCCCGGGCTTGATGTGAGCGTTCCTTCGCCCAGGCCTATGCCCAGCTCCAGCCGTGCAGGCTTGCCCAACGCCCTGCAGCTCCCCCTGGGCCAGCACCTGGCACAGGTGTGCGCGGCCGAGCCGGGCGGCGCGGGGGGCTCACTGGGCGACTGGGCGCCCTTGGTGCACACCTGGATGCAAACCCCCGCCGGCCAGGCCCTGATCGCTGCGGTGGAGCAGCGCCAGGCGCGCGGCGCCGTGGTCTACCCGGCCCAGGTGTTGCATGCGCTGGCGCTCACGCCGCTGCATGCCGTGCGCGTCCTCATCCTCGGACAAGATCCGTACCACGGGCCGGGGCAGGCGCAGGGCCTGGCCTTTTCCGTTCCCGCCCACAGCCGTCTGCCGCCCAGCCTGCGCAACATCCTGCAAGAACTGCAACGCGATCTGGGCACGGTGTCGCCGCAGGCTGCCAGTGGCGACCTCAGCCACTGGGCCCGCCAGGGCGTGCTCCTGCTCAACACCAGCCTCACCGTCGAAGACGGCCAGGCGGGCTCACATGCCCGGCTGGGCTGGGACACGCTGACCGAGGCCCTTGTACAGGCCGTGGCGCAACGTCACCAGCCCCTGGTGGCCCTGTTGTGGGGTGCCCATGCCCAGGCCAAGGCCCCTCTGCTGGCGGGCTCGGGGCATCCGACGGCCGGGCCTGCGCCGGCTCCGCGGCTGGTGTTGGCCTGCA
>RFPX01000141.1 GCA_009925955.1 Betaproteobacteria bacterium | reverse complement strand
ATGGCCGCAATGCCCGGCAGCGTCAGCGTGGCCTGCAGCATCGACAGCACCGCCACCAGCAGCAGCAGGTTGAAGGCCAGGGCCAGGGTGGAAAACACGCCAAACAGCAGGTAGTAGGCGCACATGAACAGCGCGATGGCTGCGAAGCCATAGATCACGCTGTTGAAGCCCTTGGCGATGTTCTCCGCGCCCAAGCTTGGGCCGATGGTGCGCTCTTCGATGATCTCCATGGGGGCGGCCAAAGCACCCGCGCGCGTCAGCAGCGCAATGTCGGCGGTTTCCTGGGGTGTGAAGTTGCCGGTGATCTGAAACTGGTTGCCAAACTCACCTTGGATGGTGGCCACCGAGACCGCCTCGCCCTTGCCTTTTTCGTACAGCACGATGGCCATGGGCTTGCCCAGGTTCTCCCGCGTGACACTGCGCATGGCGCGGCCGGCCGCGTCGTTGAGGTTCACCGACACCGCCGGTCGCTGGTTTTGGTCCAGTGTGGCCGACGCCTTTTCCAGCTGTTCGCCCGTGGCGATCACCTCGCGCTTCAAGGACACGGTTCGCTGCGTGGTCTCACCAGGAGACAGGCGCACCGGTACGGTTTCGCTGCCCGTGCCGGCCTGGTCCACCAGGCGGAACTGCAGCGTGGCGGTGCGGCCGATGATGTCCTTGGCGCGCGCCGTATCTTGCACACCAGGCAACTGCACCACCACACGGTCGGCTCCCTGGCGCTGGATCACCGGCTCGGCCACACCCAATTCGTTCACCCGCTTGTGCAGGGTTTCGATGTTCTGCGTCAAGGCCTGGTTGCCGATGTCGGCCATGGCCTTGGGCGACAAGCGCCCGGCCAGCCGCGTGCCCTCGGGCACCTTGTCCTCGGTCCAGGTGAAGGTGGTCAGCCGGGTGCCCAGCAGGTCGCGTGCAGCCGCCACCGAAGCGGGCTCCGGAATCACCACGCTCAAACCGTCACCGTCTCGGGTCAGGCCGGTAAAGCGTATGCGTTTCTCGCGCAGAGCACCGCGCACCTCGGATTGGTAGGCGTCAAGCTGCTGCTTGACGGCCGAACGCATGTCGACCTGCATCAAGAAGTGCACGCCACCGCGCAGGTCCAGGCCCAGGTACATGGGCAACGCGCGCATGGACGCCAACCACGCCGGTGAACGGCTCAAGAGGTTGAGCGCCACGATGTACGACGGGTCGCTGGCGTCGGGATTCAGGGCCCGCGCAATCGCGTCTTTGGCCTTGATCTGGGTGTCCGTGTCGTCCAACCGCACCCGAACCGATGCGCCGTCAAAGTTGATCCGGTCGGCCCGGATCGAGGCCTCATCCAGCACCTTCTGCACACGGTCGACCATGTTGAAGTCGACCTTGACCGTGACCTTGGCGCTGGAGATCTGAACGGCGGGCGCTTCGCCAAAGAAGTTGGGCAGCGTGTACAGCACGCCGATGAACAACGCCACCAAGATGAAGGCGTATTTCCAGAGGGGGTAGCGGTTCATGGCGTGCGCCGGGGCGGCAGCCCCGGAGGCGTTTACTTGATCGAGCCCTTGGGCAACACCTGCGTGACGGCCTGGCGCTGCACCATGACCTCCACCCCTTCGGACACTTCGATGTGCAGGTTGGATTCGCCGACCTTGCTGATCTTGCCGTACAGGCCACCAGCGGTGACCACTTCATCCCCCTTGGCCAGGGCATCGACCATGGCCTTGTGCTCCTTCTGGCGCTTCATCTGGGGACGGATCATGATGAAGTACAGGACCACAAACATCAGGATCAGGGGCAGCAGGCTCATCAAGCTGCTCTCGATGCCGCCCTGTGCAGCGGCAGGGGCGGTTTGGGCGTAGGCCGTTGAAATGAACATCTCAGTCCTTTGGAGACAAGCAAACCCTTGAGTTTAACTGGGGTGTGCTCACATGGCAGGATGGCCTGTATGAGCCCTTCCAGCACCCCGGCCGGCGATCGCCCTGGCCAGACCATGGCTTCCCTTGCGCCGGGCTACCGCGCCCTGGTGGTGGGCGCCAGCGGGGGCCTGGCCCAGGCCTTCTGTGAACACCTGCAGGCCGACCCGCATTGCATCCGCGTGCAGGCCCTGGGCCGCCACACCCACCCGCGCCTGGACTTGCAAGACGAAGCCAGTGTGCAAGCCGCCGCCCAAGCGGTCCACGATGGCCAGGCCTGGCACCTGTTGGTGGTCGCCAGCGGCCTGCTCCACGGCCCGGGCCTGCAACCCGAAAAACGCTTGGCCGACCTTCACGCGGCGTCTTTTGCGCAGGTGCTGGCGGTCAACACCATCGGCCCGGCCTTGGTGCTGCGGCATTTCGCGCCCTTGCTGGACAAGCAGCGCAGCCTGGTGGGCGTGCTCTCGGCCAAGGTGGGCAGCATTGGGGACAACCGGCTGGGCGGCTGGTACGCCTACCGGGCCTCCAAGGCCGCCCTGAACATGGTGGTGAAGACGGCCGCCATCGAACTGGCGCGCACCCACAAGGGTTTGGTGGTGGCCGCCCTGCACCCCGGCACGGTGCGCACCAGCCTCTCCGAGCCTTTCAATGGCCAAGTCCTGGGCACAGACCCTGCCGAAGCGTCGGGGCGGTTGTTGGCGGTGCTCGACGGCCTGAGGCCCGAGGACAGCGGGGGCTTTTACGCCTACGACGGACAGGCGCTGCCCTGGTAGGCACCCGGTCGGCTACAACGGTCTGGGCGGTTGCGCGAACACGCCCAGGGGGTCGATACAGGCCAGCAGTGCAGCCGGGGCCTGCGGCACCCGTTCGGCCAAAAAGCGGCGTATGCGCCAGGCCGGGTTCCAGGGCAGGGTTGTGCCGCTCCACACGCCTGCGGCCACCACGTGGGCGTCAGGCCCCTCTTGGCGCACCAACACCACCACCGGCTCCAGCCGGTCGAATTCGGCCTGCAGGACCCACCACACGGGCCCCGGAGCGCCCGTCTTTGGTGGCATCGCCTCGGGGGCGCCGGGTGCCCAGTGGTCCAGGCGCCACACCCGAGCCGACTCAGAGTCGGGCGGGCTGAAGCCCCGCAAGGCCCGAACCGCTGCGGCTGCGGTGGCCTCAGCCGGTAAGGGCGCGCGCACAGCGGGGCCGCCGATCGGCTCCGCGGTGGAAGGGTCCAGCCGCTGCACGCGGGTGCAGTCACGCGTGGCATCCTGCCAAGCTGCCCAGGTCGCGCCCCGCACATCCAAAGGGCGGCCGCCCACTTTGAGCAGCCAGCTGTCGTCTCTTTGCTCCAAGCCCAACAAGCTCAGCCCAAACAACACCGCCGCCAGGGCTGCAAGCAGCCACAGGCGGCGGGGGTAGACGACGCGCGGTGGCGTCATCGGTTCAGGCCAAGGCCAGACGCAGCGTTCAGGCAGCCTTCTTGGAAGACTTGCCAGCGGCCTTGGCGGCCTTCACGGCGGACTCGGTCACGGCGTTGAAGTTGGCTTCGGCGATGTCGGTGGCCTGCTTGGCAGCCTTTTGCACATTGGCGTAGGCGCTGTTGGCGGCTTCCACGGCCTGCTTCACGAAGGCCACACCGCTTTCGGTACCGGCCGGTGCGTTCTTGGTGGCCACGTCCACCAGCTGGTGCAGGCTTTGTTGCACAGCAGCAACTTGAGCCTCGGCCACGGCCACCACGTCGGCTTGGGCCGACTTGGCGATGTCAGCGAGGTGACGGCCATAAGCGGTGGCCTTCTCGGCGCTGGGCTGCAGCACGGAAGCTTGCAGGGCCATCAGGCTTTGGGGGTCCTTGGCGGCCAGGGCAGCCTTGGCCAGGTCAGCCGACTCGCTCAGGGTGGCGCGGGCGGTGGCCAGGTTCAGTTCCACAACCTTTTCCATGTTGGAGAAGGCCTTGTGGGTCAGGTCGAAGAAGGACTCGAC
>RFPX01000015.1 GCA_009925955.1 Betaproteobacteria bacterium | reverse complement strand
AGGCGGCTGACCGTCAGGCCCACCGCATCGAACAGGCGCCGCACCTCACGGTTGCGCCCTTCATTGAGCACCACTCGGTACCAATGGTTGACGCCCTCCCCGCCACCGTCGTCGATGCTCAGGAAGGCTGCCGTGTGGCCTTCGATGTCGACGCCCTGGAGCAGGCGCTCGCGGGCCTCGTCGTCCAGACGCCCCAAGACCCGTACCGCGTACTCGCGCTCCACGCCAAAGCGCGGATGCATCAGCTGATTGGCCAACTCGCCCGAGTTTGTGAACAGCAACAAGCCTTCGGTGTTCAGGTCCAAACGGCCGACCGACTGCCACTTGCCCTGGACCAGACGAGGAAGGCGCCGGAACACCGTGGGGCGCTGTTGCGGGTCATCGTGGGTGACGACCTCACCCACGGGCTTGTGATAGGCCAACACGCGGGGGCGCCCTTGGCGCAGCCGTATGCGCACCGGCTTGCCGTCGATCTGCACACGGTCGCCGTGGCTGATCCGTTGCCCCGTATGGGCCACTTCACCGTTGACGGTGACGCGGCCCGTCTCGATCATGGCCTCCAGGTC
The DNA here is from genome assembly GCA_009925955.1 of Betaproteobacteria bacterium. Classification (GTDB taxonomy): domain Bacteria; phylum Pseudomonadota; class Gammaproteobacteria; order Burkholderiales; family Burkholderiaceae_C; genus RFTU01. Next base: position 13,612 of record RFPX01000015.1, on the reverse strand, counting down.
GCGGCGCGACCCTAAGCCGGACTGCGCCAACACCTTGTGCAGCTTGGGTGCATCCGGGTCCGGTGCGAGCACTCGGCGATGGGCCAGTTCAGCGTCATCGGCGTCCTGCGCGTCTTCGGCCAGCTCGGCGCCGGTACCCGCTTGCAGGTCACGCTCCGGCTCGTCGCTTGACGGTTCGAGGCCCAGAGCGGGGCCTGGCCGTGATGGGGCCGCGGTGGCCTCGTGTGCGTGGGCTTCACCCGCTTGGCCCTGCCCGTCCGGGGACTCCTGCGGCTCTCCCTCCAGCAGCGGCTCCAGGGCATCGTAGGCACCGGAGATCACCTCGCCAAACAGCGCTGCGGCCCCCTCGCGCACCGAGGGATCCAGGGCTGGCGCTGCACGCGGCGCTGGCGCGGCACGTCGTGCGCCGGGCTCACCATCATCAGCCGAGCCGCCAGCGCCCAACTCCATGGCTTCGCTGCCAGCACCCCGCTTGTGCCGGCTGCGGCGGCGGCGCCGGTTCTTGTTGCCGCTGCTGCCGCCCTCACCCGGCTGCGCGTCCGATGGGCCCGGCTCTGCAGCAGTGGCTTGGCTGCCGCCGCCGGGTTCAGAACCGGCACGGTTGGGGTTTTCGTCGGGCAGATCGTTCATGGTTGTGGGCTGTCCTGTGACTCAGGCGGTTGGGCCGAGGCATCGGCCTCAGGGGGTTGGGCCGAGGCATCGGCCTCAGGGGGTGTGAGGGGCAGCAGCCCCTGCTCGGAACCACTGAGCAGGTCTTCCTGCGGTGCCGGCAAGGCCGGTGCAGCGGTGGCGCCGCCATCGAGCATCGGCAGGTCCTGCAGACCCGCCAGGCCAAGGTCATCCAGAAACTGCCGGGTTGTGGCGTACAGCGCCGGTCGACCGGGCGCCTCCCGGTGTCCAATCACCTCGATCCAGCCACGGTCTTCGAGCTGCTTGACGATGGGCGTGGCCACGGTAACGCCTCGGATGTCCTCGATGTCTCCACGTGTGACCGGCTGTCGGTAGGCGATGATGGCCAGGGTTTCCATCACGGCGCGGGAGTAACGGGGCGGCTTTTCTGGGTTCAGCCGGTCCAAAAAATGGCGCATGTCGGCGCGGCTCTGAAACCGCCAGCCACTGGCCAGTTCCACCAGCTCAATGCCGCGGTCGGCCCAGTCTTCCTGCAGGGACTGCAGCAAGTCCTGCAACTGGGGCGTTTCGAGTTGGTCTTCAAACAGGGCCTTGATTTCACGCAAGGCCATGGGCTGCTGGGCGCACAACAACGCCGTCTCCAGTACCCGTTTGGCTTCGATGGTGTCCATGTCGGGGGCCCGCCGGCATGGCGGACGGTGTTCATCAGGAAATGGCCGGGCATGGCTGCCTCGGACAACGGAGGGGCTGAGGCCACCGGGGCCCTGACCACCGGGGAGGTGCGGTGGGCGCTCCAGGCGCCGAACCGGCCTGCTGGCCGCACGGTGGGTTCCGCACGACCGCTTTGGGTGCCGGGCCGCCCTGCGCGGGCCGCCCTGTGTTTCACGGCATTCTATCCGAGTGTACTGACAGCCTCCCAGGCCGCGGCCAGATCAGGCGGCAGCGGTACGTCCACCGACAGCGGCTGACGCGTGCAGGGGTGCTCAAAGGCCAATTGGTGAGCGTGCAAGGCCTGGCGCACCAGGCCGAAGGCAGGAGCGCCGCCATAGAGGCTGTCCCCGACCAAGGGGTGCCCCAGGTGGGCCATGTGAACCCGGATCTGGTGCGTGCGTCCCGTGTGGAGCCGGCACTCCACGGTGCTGTGGCCGCTGGACGCGCGCTGCAGCACGCGCACCGTCGTGCGGGCCTCCTTACCCGAGGACACCACCCCCATGCGAATGCGCGAACGCGGGTCGCGGCCGATGGGGGCCTGCACGTCCTGCTCGTCTGGCTGCACCGTGCCCCAGACGATGGCGCGGTAGACGCGGGACACGGTGCGTGCGGCGATCGCAGCGACCAGTCCCTGCATGGCCTCCCGCGTTTTGGCCACCACCATCACCCCAGAGGTGTCGCGATCCAGGCGATGCACGATGCCCGCTCGGGGCAAGGACACGGCGCCCGGGTAGGCCTGAAGCAGCCCATTGAGCAGCGTGCCACTCCAGTGCCCTGGTGCCGGGTGCACGACCAGGCCGGCCGGCTTGTTGAGCACCAGCAGGTGAGGATCCTCGTAGCGAACATCCAAGGCCATGGGCTCAGGCCGAAAGGCCTGGGCCTGCGCCGTGGGCCGCAGCTCGATGGACACCCCCTGCCCGAGCCGCAGCTTGGCGGATGCCGAAGAGGCCCGCTGCTGGTCAACCCGCACGCAGCCCTGCTCAATCAGGTTCTGCAGGTGGCTGCGCGAGAACTCGGGTGCATGGCGCACCAATACCTTGTCCAGCCGCAGGCCGTGGTCGTGTTCATCCACAGCCCACGCGCGGGTCTCGATGTCAGCAGCTGCAAGGGGGCTCTGAAGCCCAGGGCTGTGCACGCTGTCCAGGTCCAGACCCTCAGCACCCTCCTCGGCGTCCAGGTCCATCAGGGGGCCGTCCCTATAATCAGCGTTCGATTTCACGCCGCCACCCTCTGCGCCATGCTCCCATCGCCATTGATCGCCTTCATAGATCGCGCGGCTGCGCATCGCAGACCAGCTGCTTGGGCTGTTGCCAGCCTGGCCCTGGCCCTGCTGGGTGCTTGTGCCAGCTCCGAGAAGGATGAGTTCTCGGCCATGGCCGTGGAGAAATTGTATGCAGAGGCCAAGGCTGACATGGCCTCCGGCGGCTGGGACCGCGCGATTCGAGCGTTGGAGCGCCTGGAAGGCCGCGCCGCCGGAACCCTGTTGGCGCAGCAAGCCTCCTTGGACCTCGCCTATTCCCGCTACAAGGCTGGCGAGCGTCCGGAAGCGGTGGCCGCACTGGACCGCTTCATCCGCCTGAACCCCTCCAGCCCGGCACTGGACTACGCCTACTACCTCAAGGGCTTGGTGAACTTCAACGACAGCCTGGGTTGGATTTACCAGGTGCTGCGCCAGGACGTGGTGGAGCGCGACCAACAGGCCTCGCGCGACTCCTACCAGGCCTTCAAGATGCTGGTCGACCAGTTTCCCCAGTCCCGCTATGCCGCCGACGCGCGCATCCGCATGGACTACATCGCCAATGCACTGGCCGACTACGAGCTGCGCGTGGCCCGCTACTACTTCGAGCGCGGGGCCTACCTGGCGGCTGCCAACCGCGCACAGCAAGCCGTACGCGAGTTCGAGCGTGCCCCCGCCGCAGCCGATGCCCTGCGGATCATGGTGCTGAGCTACGAACAGCTCGGGCTGCACGACCTGCGCGACGATGCCAAGCGGGTCTTGGCGCTGAATTTTCCCAACGCACCTGCGGCCAGCAGCAAGGCGGCCAAGCCCTGGTGGAAGATCTGGTAGGCGTCTGGCGCACCAGCGGGCTGTGGCCCTCAGCTTTGCAGCTTTAACTCATCCAACCACTGCGCCACGGCACCGGCTTCGGCCAGGCGGCTCATGGGCGGCAGAGCCGACAACATCCGGGGACCGTAGCCCTTGGTGTGGAGCCGTTTGTCACAGATGACGAGCAGGCCACGGTCGGTCTCGCTGCGAATCAAGCGGCCCACGCCCTGCTTGAGGGCGATGGTGGTTTCCGACACAAACAACTCTGAAAACGGGTCACGGCCCTGCGCTTTGAGTGCGCGGGTCCGCGCCTCCAGCAGAGGGTCGTCCGGTGGCGGGAAGGGCAGCTTGTCGATCACCACGCATTGCAGGGCGCTGCCGGGCACGTCGATACCCTCCCAGAAACTGGCGGCGCCCACAAGGACGGCACCCGGCCCCTGGGCCGCCTGAAGAAAGCGCTCGAGCAAGGCCCGCTTGGGCTCACGGCCTTGGACCAACACCTCGATGTTCAAGCCGCGCGACTCGAACACCTGCCGTATTTGTTCACCAATGATGGGCAATGCGCGCAAGGTGGTGGCCAGCACAAAGGTGCGCCCACCCAGCCGGGCCGCACAGCGCGCCCCCATCTGGGCCACCGCCTCGTTGTGGCCCGGCTCGCCCGGCGCCGGAAGGTGGGTGGGTACCCACAGGCGGGCATGGTTGGCGTAATCGAACGGACTGCCCACCGACAGCACCTGCGCATCCTCCAAGCCAGCCTGCGCGCGAAACCAGCCCAGGCCAGGCTCGTCCCCCAGTGTGGCCGAGGTGAAGATCCAGGCACGGTGGGTTTGCGCGCGCGACTGATGCATCAGCTCGCGGATGTCCAAGGGGGTGTCGATGAGGCGTGCTTGGTTGACACCCAAGTCGATCCAACGCACCCTGTCCACGGCCAGGGGTGCCTGAAACACGGCCAGCCGTGCCAGCAGTTCCAGTGCACGCTCGGCCAGGCGCTGCAGGTCCGGATGGGCATCAGCCACGGCAGCCGCACAGCCATGCGCAGCGCGCATGGCGGCCTCCAGCTGCGCCAGGGCCTCTGAGAAGGCGACCTCCACCGGGCGTGCGGCTGCATCGGAGCGCCCCGAACAACGCTCCGTCCACCGGATCCGCCGTGTTCCCCTTGGGGGCTGGTGCGCCGGGGCGTCCTCGTCGGATGTCTGCGCGCCATCGCAGGCCAAGACCAGCTCCCGCACCGCCTGCTCCAGTTCCTGTGTACAGCCCAACCAGTCCTGCAACCCGCGTGCGTGGGCCAAGCCTGCCACCCGAAGGTCCCGGGCCAGGTCCACCACCGCCAAGGTACCCAAGCTGGTGGCCACGAACTGCAGCCCCGTGTCCAGGATCTGGTGGGCTTCGTCGAACACGACCACCTCCACCGCCGGCAGCAACTCGGCCATGCCCCCTTCCTTCAGGGCCAGGTCTGCGAAAAACAGATGGTGGTTGACCACCACCAGGTCAGCGGCCATGGCTTGGCGACGCGCCTGCATGACATGGCAGTCGTTGAAGGCGGGGCACTCGCTGCCCAGGCAGTTCTCCCGCGTCGAGGTGATCAAGGGGACCAGTGCCGTGCGCTCGTCCAGCCCCGGCACTTCGGACAAGTCGCCGCTGGCCGTACTGCGCGCCCAATCCTCCACACGCGCCAACAGGCGCAGGCTCATCCTGTCCAGGCCCTCGGGTGCGTGCCGAGCCTGGGCCAGGCGGTGGCGGCACAGGTAGCTTGCGCGCCCCTTGAGCAAGGCGGTTGTCACCGGCACCCCCAATCGCTCGCACAACTGGGGCAAATCACGCCAGTACAACTGGTCCTGCAGGCTCTTGGTGGCGGTGCTCACCAGGCCCCGGCGTCCACTGAGCAGCAGGGGAATGAGATAGGCGTAGGTCTTGCCCACCCCGGTGCCCGCTTCCACCACCAGGGTGTGGGGCTCCTCCACGGCACGGGCCACGGCTTGTGCCATGGCCGTCTGCTCATCCCGCTGCCGATAGGCTGGGTCGTGCCGCGCCAGGGGGCCCTCAGGGCCCATGAGCGCCAAGACGGCGGCGGCCAGGTCGCTGGCAGGCGTTTGCGGGTTCACGTTACAAGGCCCGCGCAGCGGGCAAGGGGCTGAACACGGACCTCAGGCGGGCTCAGGAGGCTCAAGCGCTGACTCGAGGTGTCGGATCTGGTCGCGCAGCAGCAGACGCCGCTTCTTGAGGCGGCGCAGTGCCAGGTCATCCGGCTGGGGCTGCTCGGCCAGACGGTCGATCAGGCTGTCCAGATCGGCATGCTCCATGCGCAGCTCGATGAGTTGGCGCTGAGGGGACCGGAGGTTGTCGTCCATGGGTACGCCAATTCTAGGCGGTGGCCTCACGCCGGCAGGCCCTCAAAGGGGCCACCCACTCAGGTCAGTGAGGTGTCCACGGTTCGGCGTTCCTGGGCCAAGAACTCGGCCGACTGCATCTCGTGCAGGCGAGAGATGGTGCGCGGGAACTCATGCGCCAGCGGACCCTCGGTGTAGAGCTGCTCGGGCTGGCAGTCGGCACTGATGATCAGCTTGCAGCGGCGGTCGTACAACACATCGACCAGCCACGTGAAGCGCCGCGCCTCGCTGGCCATGCGGGGCGCCATCTGCGGCACGTTCGACAAGATCACCGTGTGAAAGCGTGTGGCGATCTCCAGGTAGTCGTTCTGCGACCGCGGTCCGCCGCACAGCCATTTGAAATCAAACCACACCACCCCACCGGCCTTGCGCCGAGCCGTGATTTCCCGATGCTCGATGTTGAGCACGGGCGGCTCCTCGCGCGCCTCGGCCAACTCCTCGAAGGCCGCGGTGAGGGCCTTCTCGGCCTGCTCGCCGCAGGGGCTGTGGTACATCTGCACCCGCTCCAGGGTGCGGCGGCGGTAATCGATTCCGTGGTCCACGTTGATGACCTCCAGCCGGCTCTTGAGCAGCTCGATGGCCGGCAGGATGCGGTCACGGTGCAGGCCGTTGGGATACAGGCCATCGGGGTGAAAGTTGGACGTGGTGACGATGCTCACCCGGTTGGCAAACAGGGACTCCAAGAGCCGATGCAGGATCATGGCGTCGGTGACATCGGCCACGTGAAACTCGTCGAAGCAGATCAGCCGAAAGCGCTTGGCGATGCGCTTGCCAAGCTCGTCCAGGGGATTCTGCAGACCTTTGAGTTCCGCCAGCTCGCGGTGCACCTCGCGCATGAACTCGTGAAAGTGAAGGCGCGTTTTGCGCCGCAGCGGCACCGACAGGAAGAAGCTGTCCATCAGGAAGCTCTTGCCGCGACCCACCCCACCGTACATGTACACGCCACGCGGAATGGGCGGCTTGATCAAGAGCCTTCTGACCGCATTGCTGCGCTGCTGCAGGTACTGCTGCCACTCGTGCTCGCAGCGCTGCAGAGCATCAATGGCACGCACCTGGGCCGGGTCGGCGGCAAAGCCGCGCTCGGCCAGGGTGCGTTCAAAAAGCTCGCGTACGCCCATCAAGGCGCCATCAGAAGTTCAGCGTGCGCTTGTCGACGGCCAAGGCCGCTTCCTTGGTGGCTTCGCTCAAGGATGGGTGTGCATGGCAAATCCGTGCAATGTCCTCTGCGCTGGCCCTGAACTCCATGGCCACCACGGCTTCGGCAATCAACTCCGAGGCGAACGGACCCACGATGTGCACGCCCAGGATTTCGTCGCTGGTGGCATCGGCCAGGAACTTGACCATGCCGGTGGTGTCCCCCAGTGCCCTGGCACGGCCGTTGGCCATGAAGGGGAAGGTGCCAGCCTTGTAGGCGCGGCCAGCAGCCTTGAGCTGCTGCTCGGTCTGGCCCACCCAGGCGATCTCCGGGCTCGTGTAAATCACCCAGGGAATGGTGTTGAAGTTCACATGGCCGTGCTGACCGGCGATGCGCTCGGCCACCGCCACGCCCTCCTCCTCGGCCTTGTGGGCCAGCATGGGGCCTCGAACCACGTCGCCCACCGCCCAAACACCGGGAAGGTTGGTGCGGCACTCGTCGTCGACCACGATGGCGCCCCGCTCGTCGAGCTGCAGCCCCACTGCCTCGGCGTTAAGGCCGGTGGTGTTGGGCACGCGGCCAATGGAGATGATGAGCTTGTCGACCTCCAGACGCTGCTCAGCGCCCTTGGCATCGGTGTAGGCCACGCTCACACCCTTCTTGCCGGTCTTCACCTCGCCCACCTTCACGCCCAGTTCGATCTTCAGGCCTTGCTTCGTAAAGGCTTTGTGGGCCTCCTTGGCAATCTGCTCGTCCACCGCACCCAAGAAGGTGGGCAGGCCTTCGAGAATCGTGACCTCGGCCCCCAGACGGCGCCATACCGAGCCCATCTCCAGACCGATCACCCCTGAGCCAATCAGGCCCAGCTTCTTGGGTACACCGCCGATGCGCAAAGCACCGTCGTTGGACAAGATGAGCTCTTCATCGAAAGGCACACCGGGCAAGGCCCGAGCCTGGGATCCGGTGGCCAGGATCACCTGCTTTGCAGCAATGGTTTCGGTCTTCTCACCGGAGACTTGCACCTCATAGACACCCTCGGCAGCCTTCACAAAGGATCCCCTGCCGTGGAAGAAGCTCACCTTGTTCTTCTTGAACAGGTAGAGGATGCCGTCGTTGTTCTGCTTGATCACGGTGTCCTTGCGGGCCAGCATCTTGGGCACATCGATGCTCAGGTCCTTCAGGCCAATGCCGTGCTCGGCGAAGTGGTGTCCGGCCTGCTCGAAATGCTCGCTGGACTGCAGCAGGGCCTTGGAGGGGATGCAGCCGACGTTGGTGCAGGTTCCGCCCGGCGCGGGACCGCCTTTGTCGTTCTTCCACTCGTCGATGCAGGCGACGTTGAAGCCCAACTGGGCGGCACGGATGGCGGCGATGTAGCCGCCAGGGCCGCCGCCGATGACGATCACGTCGAAACTCTTGGACATGGGACTCCTTCTGGGGAACGTTGTGCGAACCTGCGGGCGCCGCTGATCAGATGTCGAACAGCAGGCGAGCCGGGTCTTCCAGCGCTTCCTTCATGGCCACGAGGCTGAGCACCGCTTCACGGCCATCGATGATGCGATGGTCGTAGGACAGCGCCAAGTAGTTCATCGGGCGCACCACCACCTGACCGTTCTCGACGACGGCACGGTCCTTGGTGGCATGTACCCCAAGGATGGCCGACTGCGGCGGGTTGATGATGGGTGTAGACAGCATGGAGCCAAAGGTGCCGCCGTTGCTGATCGAGAACGTGCCTCCGGTGAGCTCTTCGATGCCCAGCTTGCCGTCACGCGCCTTGACGCCAAACTCGGCAATCTTCTTTTCGATGTCGGCAAAGCTCATCTGGTCGACGTTTCGCAGCACCGGCACCACCAGGCCACGGGGCGAGCCCACGGCAATGCCAATGTCAAAGTAGCCGTGGTACACGATGTCGTTGCCGTCCACCGAGGCATTGACGATGGGGTACTTCTTGAGGGCGGCCACCGCAGCCTTGACGAAGAAGCTCATGAAGCCGAGCTTGACGCCGTGCTCCTTCTCAAACTTCTCCTGGAACTTCTTGCGCATCTCCATCACCGGCGCCATGTTCACCTCGTTGAAGGTGGTGAGGATGGCGTTGGTGGACTGCGACTGCACCAGGCGCTCGGCAATGCGCGCCCGCAAACGGCTCATGGGAACACGCTGCTCGGGGCGGTCGCCCAGGTTCATGGCCGACGGGGCCGACACCGCAGGCAGCGGCTTGGCCACCGCGGCGGGCACGGGGGCCTGAACCGAAGCGGCCGGGGCCGCCGCCGTGCCAGACGCCACAGCCGACAGAACGTCGCCCTTGGTGACGCGGCCGTCCTTGCCCGTACCGGCCACGGAACCCGCCGCCAGCTGGTGATCGGCCATCAGCTTGGCTGCAGCCGGCATGGCCACGCCGGCCTTGCTGCCACCAGAGGCGGCCGCCGGTGCAGCGGCTGCAGGAGCAGCTGCCGCAGGTGCTGCGGGGGCTGCGGCTGCGGCGGGCGCCGCGGCTGCCTTGCCTGCCGTGTCGATGCGCGCGATCAGCTGATCGCTGACAACGGTTCCGCCGTCGGCAACGACGATCTCGCCGAGCACACCCGCCGCAGGTGCGGGCACCTCCAAGACGACCTTGTCCGTCTCGACTTCAATGAGGATTTCATCCACGGCCACAGCCTCGCCTGTCTTCTTCTTCCAGGTCAACAGGGTGGCCTCAGCCACGGATTCACTGAGCTGCGGAACCTTAACTTCTACGATTGCCATGATGTTTCTTCTTTAATTCACTTGGACAGCACGAAGCCCTTGAGCTTCCCGAAGGCCTGATCCAGAAGGGCCTTTTGCTGCTCCTGGTGCAGATGCGCATAGCCCACCGCCGGCGAAGCTGAGGCCGGGCGGCCGGCGTAACCCAACTTCTGGCCGTCGAGCATGTTTTCGTGGATGTAGTGTTGAACGAAGAACCAGGCACCCTGGTTCTGCGGTTCATCCTGGCACCACACCACCTCGGTGGCGTTGGGGAAGCGCTTCATCTCGGTGGCGAAGGCCTTGTGCGGGAAGGGGTAGAGCTGCTCGACTCGAACGATGGCCACATCCCAGGCCTTCTTCTCGTCGCGCCGCTTGATCAGGTCGTAAGCCACCTTGCCCGAACAGGCAATGACGCGCTTGACCTTGTCGCCCTCTACCTCGGCGCGGTCAGGACCAATCACCGTGCGGAACTCACCTTTGGTGAATTCGCTCATCGGCGAGGTGGCATCCTTGTTGCGCAGCAGGCTCTTGGGCGTGAAGATGATCAAGGGCTTGCGGAACTGACGCACCATCTGACGACGCAACAAATGGAAGATCTGGCTGGCCGACGTGGGCTGGCAGATCTGCATGTTGTTGTCGGCGGCCAGCTGCATGAAGCGCTCCAACCGGGCGCTGCTGTGCTCGGGGCCCTGACCCTCGTAGCCGTGCGGCAGCATCAGGGTGAGGCCATTGACGCGGCCCCACTTGACCTCACCGGAGGCGATGAACTGGTCGATCACGACCTGCGCACCGTTGGCGAAGTCTCCGAACTGCGCTTCCCAGATCGTCAGGGTGTTGGGCTCGGCTGCGGCGTAGCCGTACTCGAAGCCCAAGACCGCCTCTTCCGAAAGGATCGAGTCGATCACGGTGAAGGGCGCCTGTCCCTCGGCTACGTTTTGCAAGGGGATATAGGTGCCCACATCCCACTTCTCACGGTTCTGGTCGTGCAGCACCGCGTGACGGTGGACAAAGGTGCCCCGGCCGCAGTCCTCGCCGCTCAGGCGCACCGCGTAGCCACTGGCCACCAGCGAAGCGTAGGCCAGGTGCTCACCCATGCCCCAGTCCATGTTGATTTCGCCGCGGCCCATGGCTGCGCGGTCGGCGATCACTTTTTGGACCAGCGGATGCGGCGTGAAGCCCTGCGGAATCGTGGTGATGCGCTCGGCCAGCCGCTTGATTTCGGCCAGCGGCAGTGCGGTATCGGCTGCATCGGTCCACTTCTTGCCCAGGAACGGCGCCCAGTCCACCGAGTACTTGCTCTTGAAGTTCGTGAGCACGGGGTCCGAGGTGTGGCGCCCTTCGTCGAAGGCCGAGCGCAGGTTCTTCACCATCGCATCGGGACCGTCGGCGGGCAGAACGTTTTGCGCCACCAGCTTTTCACCGTAGAGCTTGCGCGTTCCCGGGTGTTGTGCGATCACCTTGTACATCAGCGGCTGGGTGAGCGAGGGCGTGTCCTGCTCGTTGTGGCCCAGCTTGCGGAAGCAGATGATGTCCACCACCACGTCCTTCTTGAACTGCTGGCGGTAGTCCATGGCCAGCTGCGTGCACCACACCACGGCTTCGGGGTCGTCGCCGTTGACGTGCAACACCGGGGCTTCGATCATCTTCACCACGTCCGAGCAATACAGCGTGGAGCGGCTGTCGCGCGGGTCGCTGGTGGTGAAACCGATCTGGTTGTTGATGACGATGTGTACGGTACCGCCCGTGCTGTAGTACCGGGTCTGTGCCAGGGCCAGGGTCTCCATCACCACGCCCTGGCCGGCAAACGCGGCGTCACCGTGCACCAAGACCGGCAGCACCTGGTCGCCGTGCTTGTCGCCGCGCCGCTCCATGCGGGCCCGCACCGACCCTTCCACCACCGGGTTCACGATTTCCAGGTGCGAGGGGTTGAAGGCCAGGGACAGGTGCACGGGGCCACCGGCCGTGGAAATGTCCGACGAGAAGCCCTGGTGGTACTTCACATCACCGGCGGGAAGGTTTTCCGGTGCGGTGTGCTCAAACTCGGCGAACAGGTCCTTGGGCATCTTGCCCAGGGTGTTGACCAGCACATTCAGACGCCCGCGGTGCGCCATGCCGATCACGATTTCCTGCACACCCTTCTCACCGGCACGCTGGACCAGCTCATCCATCGACGCGATGAAGCTCTCGCCGCCCTCCAGGGAGAAGCGCTTCTGGCCCACGTACTTGGTGTGCAGGTAACGCTCCAAACCCTCGGCTGCGGTCAGGCGGTCCAGGATGTGTTTCTTCTTTTCGCTGTCGAAGCCCGGCTTGCTGCGCACCTTCTCCAGACGCTCTTGCCACCAGCGCTTTTCAGCGGGGTCCGTGCAGTGCATGAACTCGGCCCCGATGGTGCCGCAGTAGGTTTCCCGCAGGGCCTGCACGATGTCGCGCAGGGTCATTTCCTCGCCCTTGCCGAAATACGTGTTGGCGGCCGAGAAGGTGATGTCCATGTCCGCTTCGGACAGGTCGTAGAAGCTGGGCTCCAGCTCCGGAATCTTGGGTCGCTCGGTACGCTTGAGGGGGTCGAGATCGGCCCAGCGAGAGCCCAAGAACCGGTACGCGGCGATCAGCGACTGCACGTGCACCTGCTTGCGGGCCACGGCGAGGTCGGCCTCGCTGGCCTTCAGGGCAAAGGCATTGGCCTTGGCGCGCTGTGCAAACGACTCCACCACCGGCGCATGCGCCACGTCAGAGCGCTGCGAACCATCGGTGGCGGGCACATGTTGAAGGGCGTCAAAGTAGGCGCGCCACTTCTCGGGAACCGAACCTGGGTTGTCGAGGTAGCTCTCGTAGAGCTCCTCCACGTAGGGCGCGTTGCCCCCGAACAGGTACGAATTGGACCTGTATTGCTGCATCATGTCTCGCTCACCTTTCGTCCCGGTTTCCAGGACTCCGATGGGTTGCACAACCTTCCGCGACCCGGCTCTACCGGTTGGCGGATTGCGACCCGCCTTGCCATCTGAATGACGAGCAAGGGGACGGGAAGGACCTCTTCTATTTCACAGCGAGACTGTATCACCGGATCCCCAGCGAATCCTGACAGGGCCGCGCCCGGCGAGAATGCGGCCGGACCGTTTGTCCATTACCCCATGGTCACGAAGAGACTGGTCACCCTCAAGATCCATCCGGCTGCACCGCCCAAACCCCGGGAGGGTGCGCCGTGCAACGGTTGCGGCGTGTGCTGCCTGGCCGAGCCCTGCCCCATGGGGGGTGCGGTGCTGACCCTGCGCCGCCGTGGCCCGTGCCAGTGGCTCCAGTGGCACGCCCAGTCACGCACCTACCGCTGCGGCGTGCTGGCCGCCACAGACCCCGCCGCACTGCCGCCCGAAGCCCCCGCCTGGAAACGGTGGTGGGCAGATCGCCTGAACCGTGCAGCGCGCCGTTGGATCGCGGCGGGCCAAGGCTGCGACTGCTCGATGGAAGATGCGCCCTGATCAGCACAGGCCGGCGCAGATGGGCGCCCACCGGCCGCCGGTGCACGAACCAGCCTAGGCCAGTCTCGCGCGGGCGGCCGCGTATTCCTGGGCCAAGCGCTCCACCAAGGTGTGGGTGGGAACCACGGCCTTGACCGCACCGATCCCCTGGCCACAACCCCAGATGTCCTTCCACGCTTTCTTGGCGTCACCACCAAAATTCATTTTGGTGGGGTCGCTCTCCGGCAAGTTTTCGGGGTCCAGGCCTGCGCTGCGAACCGAGGACTTCAGGTAGTTGCCATGCACCCCGGTGAACAGGTTGGAGTACACGATGTCATCGCTGTTGCTGTCCACGATGCACTGCTTGTACTCCGCTGAAGCCCGCGCCTCATCGGTGGCAATGAAGGCCGAGCCGATGTAGGCAAAGTCGGCACCCATGGCCTGTGCGGCCAGGACTGCACCACCCGTGGCCATGCTGCCCGACAGCGCCAAGGGGCCATCAAACCACTCCCGGATCTCCTGGATCAGGGCG